>NZ_JBPDVG010000006.1:0-154885 GCF_051851525.1 Lonepinella sp. BR2357
GGAGGAATAGCCAATCACGTTTTTCTTTATTGTGTTTTTTGTCATAATCACTTTCTTTCCTTTGATCAAAATACATCCAATCATCTTTTTTTGCTAAATAAGCTGACAGCAGATCCTTTAATGTTGGCTGATCCTCAAATTCGTTTCGCTTATTCCATCCAAGCCATCCCAAATCTGAATTAATGTTTATTAGTTTATTGATTCCCTGTTGCCAATTAATATTTGCCCATTCTTGTTCCACAGGTTGAAGAAAATGATCCAACTGTTGATTGATATATTCCTGTTTCAATCGTTCCATCTCCTTATCAAATTGGAATTTAATCTCTTCTTTCCGAACCTTCAAAATAGTGTTCATTCGCACTACTTGATATTCAGTCGAAGCCAATAAAATACCGTTTGAATACTCTGAGAGAAAATTATCTTTCTCATAATTGTCATTCCACCAAGTGTTAAATTGTTGATAAGTATTGCTTTCTGCTGTTTTCGGGAAAACAGGCTCGGCAAGTAGCCATGCCGCCATAGCATTGGCACAATTTTCCAAAAAATTATAATATTTATGACTTAATGCAATGGTATCAATGATTAATTTAGGATTCTCCTCCACTTCCCTTTCGTGTCGTTGTTGTTTAAAAAGTTGACCTACAAGTTTCTCATTCGTTTTTAAAACTTGCTTACATTGTTGATTAGTGGCTTTGGCTTGATCTAAATGTTGACTATAAAACGCTTGGCTTTGCAGTTCCGTTGGGAAATCCACATCCTGCAGTGCCGATTTATCATCACCACACCCAACCAACACCAGTGCAGCCCCTAAACTGAGAAAAAACTGTTTTTTCATTTTCATATCATGATCCTGTTGTAAAAATAAAAAGAAAGGATGTGAAAAAGGATCAAGTTCCCAAAATCACGCCAGAGATTATAATTTATATACTGTAAAAAAAAACACTATTTTACACCGCACTTCGCATTTTTTCGGACAAAAAGGATCTTAGTTTGTTTGGATCACAAAAGCCTAATTCTGGCGTTGTTAATTTTCGTTTTTAAGGTAGAATGAATCCAAATCACAATAAGAGGAAATTTCCATGGCTTTCAACCTTAAAAACCGTCACCTATTAAGCCTTGTCAATCACACAACTGACGAAATCAAATTTTTACTTAAACTCGCTCAAGATCTCAAAACTGCCAAATACACAGGCACAGAGCAACCTCGCCTTAAAGGCAAAAATATTGCCTTGATTTTCGAAAAAACCTCCACTCGCACTCGCTGTGCCTTTGAAGTCGCCGCTCACGATCAAGGGGCGAATGTCACCTACATTGATCCTGTTTCTTCACAAATCGGGCATAAAGAAAGCATGAAAGACACGGCCCGTGTTTTAGGGCGAATGTATGATGCCATTGAGTATCGTGGTTTTAGCCAAGCTATTGTGAATGAATTAGCAGAATATGCTGGCGTGCCAGTTTTCAATGGTTTAACTGATCAATTTCACCCGACCCAAATGTTGGCGGATGCCCTAACCATGATTGAACATAGCTCAAAACCGCTGAATGAAATTAGTTATGTGTATATTGGCGATGCTCGCAATAATATGGGCAATTCCCTGTTGCTAATCGGGGCAAAATTAGGCATGGATGTACGCATTTGTGCACCAAAAGCCTTGTTGCCTGAAGACAGCTTGGTTGAAATGTGTCAACAATTTGCACAACAATCTGGAGCGAGAATTACCGTAACGGAAGATATTGATTTAGCCCTGAAAGGCGTGGATTTTATTCACACCGATATTTGGGTGTCTATGGGCGAACCTGTGGAAAGTTGGGGCGAGCGGATTAATTTATTAAAAGATTATCAAGTCAATCGCCAATTAATGCAACGTACTGGCAATCCAAAAGTGAAATTTATGCACTGCCTGCCAGCATTCCATAATTGCGAAACTAAAATCGGCAAAGAAATCGCTACTCAATATCCTGATTTTGCCAATGGCATTGAAGTCACCGAAGATGTGTTTGAATCCCCAGCAAGTATTGTGTTTGATCAAGCGGAAAATCGCATGCACACAATTAAAGCCGTGATGGTCGCCAGTTTGGGTTAATAAAGAAGACAAAAAAGCTCAAGGTTAATGCCTTGAGCTTTTTTCAAATAGGGTATTTATTTCACGATTTCAACTGGGCCATGATCGTCACAGTGATCACCATGTTGATGATGTAAACGTCCGTCAACAATGTAATCCACGTGATCGCCATGTGGCACGGCTTCATGTCCACAACCTTCACCATGAACATGCTCACCACATTGGTGTTGATGATTACATTCATCTGGATTTTGTGCATTTACATCCAATGAATGCTCGTCATAATGTTCGCCATGGGCGTGGTGTAAATGACCGTCATGTAAATAATCAACATGATCGCCATGTTTAATTGCAGTATGACCGCAGTTTTCACCGTGGACATGTTCGTGGTTTTGATGAATTTTACAACTCATTGTGTTCTCCTATGAGTAAAAATAAAAGTAAAGAAGAATAATTGCATAATGAGAAATTCGTTTAACATTAGCCCTATTGTTCTGGCGTATTGTAACAGAAGTTTCACCTATCTCAATCGATTTTCCGCTGTTTCTGGTTCTAAATCGAGTTTCGCCATCAATACTTGGTCACCGTCTTCTTCAGGATTTTCAGTGACCAATAATTTATCGCCATAGAAAATAGAATTTGCCCCTGCCATAAAGCACATGGCTTGCATTTCTTCGCTCATTCCCTGACGACCAGCGGACAATCGCACATAGCTTTGTGGCATGGTAATGCGAGCCACTGCAATCGTGCGGACAAATTCGGTCCAATCTAGCTCTTCTGCATCTTCTAACGGCGTACCTTCCACTTTTACCAACTGATTAATCGGCACGGATTCAGGTTGCGGATCTAAATTAGCCAAACTTGCGATCAAGCCTGCACGCTCTTTGCGAGTTTCGTTCATCCCCACAATACCGCCGCAACACACTTTCAAGCCTGCTTTACGTACTTTGCCAAGCGTACTCATGCGGTCATCAAAACGGCGTGTGCCAATAATCTCGGAATAATGCTCAGGGGCAGTGTCAAGATTATGATTGTAGTAATCCAAGCCAGCTTGTTTTAAGTCTTCCGCCATGCCGTCTTCTAACATACCAAAAGTACCACAGGTTTCCAGCCCTAAGGATTTCACGGCTTTAACAATTTCAGTAATTTTTGCCACATCTTTTGGCTTTGGTCCACGCCACGCTGCCCCCATGCAAAAACGGCTCGCCCCACGTGATTTAGCGATTTTGGCTTTTTCTAAAATATCGGCAATATCTAATAAATCTTGTTTTTGCACACCCGTTTGATAGCGAGCGGATTGTGGACAATAATGACAATCTTCTGGACAACCACCTGTCTTAATAGACATGAGGGTAGAAAGTTGAATCGCTTGCGGATTAAAGTTTTCACGGTGAATTTGAGCCGCTTTAAAAACTAGCTCTAAAAAAGGCGTTTCAAACAAGGCTTCCACTTTGCACACCGACCAATATTCCGCGGTTTTGTGTGGCGTGATAGAGTAAATTTGTAAGGGTTGGTTTGTCATAGCTCCATCCAATCATATGTAAAAACATTGCTATCATATCGGTTTATCTCAAAATAAACAACTACCTATCCGCTTTTCTGCTTTGCAAACATTTTCAAACCAAACAATTTACAGATTCATATTGTGCAAAAAAAAGAACAATGTTAAACTCAAAAAAATTCTGGGATATATACAAAATATTTCTACATTATTATTTTTATTACCAAACCCAACAAGTCAAAATAGTACTTAACTCTGCTATTTTACTCAGTGATTGTAAGAGAAGAGAAGAGAAGAGAAGAGAAGAGAAGCGAAGCGATGAAATCTGAAAACTTTATCTTACTTAGCGAACGCCATCCCGATCTTGCCTCTTTGGCAGATGATGCAGAAAAATATATCTATAATGATCACCAATCTGCTCTCGTGAAATTACGCTGTTTTTCTGAGAAGTTTGTCTATATTTTATTCAATGAATTACATATTGACTATGATCCACAAGAAACTCTTATGGATAAAATGAATAATTTCACTTTTAAACAAGCCGTTCCCCAAAATATTCAAACCAAACTTCATCTTTTACGCACCAAGGGAAATAAAGCAGCTCATTCGAATAAACTTGATTGTACTCAATTGGAATTGCTCGGATATTTAAAGGAAGCCTATTTATTATCTCGTTGGCTTTATACCACCTATCATGCTAATCAGGATTACCCAATGTATCGGGATCCTCCAAAAAATAGTATTGACCCCGATCACCTAGAACTCAAAAAATCTCTTCAGGAAATACAACAGAAAGAGCAAGCTGCCCAACAAGAAATTAGCCAATTAAAAACTCAGCTTAAGGATATGAAAATTGAAATAAGTATAGCTCGAGAACAGGCGAAAGAAAAATATGAAGCAACAACCAAGATATTTGATCTTGAAAATGAACAAACCCTTGCACAAATTAAATTAATCGATATTTATAATGAATATGAACTCACTGCTGGTCAAAAAGAATTAATTCATCAATTAGATGACTTTTTAATTCATCCTAACCAACATGTTTTTTTACTTAAGGGCTACGCAGGAACAGGGAAAACCTTTATTATGAAAGGATTTTCTGATTATTTAGATATTATTGGACGAACCTATACATTGGCAGCCCCAACAGGAAAAGCGGCTAAGGTATTAAAGAATAAAACGAAAAAAGATTCCGGTACCATTCATTCGCTCATTTATGATATTAATGATCTGGTTGAGTATAAAGATGAAAATCAACCAGATACTTATCGCTTTTATGCCAAATTAAAAGCAAATGAACATGGATCAAATCGGGTGTATATTTTTGATGAAAGTTCAATGATTTCAGACCATTATTCTGATGGTGAATTTATTCGATTTGGTTCAGGCTATTTGCTTAAAGATTTAATGAAATTTATCAATATCGATCAAAATCATCACGATAAAAAAATCATTTTTATTGGAGATAATGCACAATTGCCGCCAATTCAAATGACTTATTCCCCCGCTTTGAGTTCAGAATATTTAACGACTGCCTACAATCTACCTTGTCAACAATATGAATTAACAGATATTGTTCGCCAACGTGGAGAAAGCAATATCATCACTAATTCTATTAGCTTACGCAAAGCGATTAACAAAAAAGAATTTAATCAACTTAGTCTTGAAATCAGTGATCCTGATATATTTAAAACAAGTCAGAAAGATTGTATTAACGATTATCTCAACGTCTGTCAGCATCAGGTCTGTGATAACACCATTATGATTGCGTTTTCCAATGCCATGGTAAATGATTATAACCAAGCTATTCGTCAATATTTATTTCCTGAACAAAAAACAATTGTAAAAAACGATAAAATCATGGTGGTAAAAACGGCTCAAACTGCAGAAATGACGCTTTATAATGGAGAAACTGGATTGGTACATTCGGTTTCACCTGATATTGAATGCCGAACCATTCCGCTTAGAAGACATAATAAAGAAAAACATCAGACTGAAACTATTCATGTTGATCTTCATTTTAGAGAAATTACTATCGAATTTCAAAATGAACGTAATGAACAAATTCTAGTAAAAACGAAAATCATAGAAAACCTACTCTATTCTGATAATCCTATTTTAACTTCAGATGAAAATAAAGCCTTATATATTGATTTTTGTATTCGCATGCGAGAAAAAGAATTAAGCTTTCAAAAAAATCCGAAAGAATTTAAAGCTGCATTATTGGCTGATCCTTATTTTAACGCTTTACAAGTCAAATTTGGTTATGCGATCACTTGCCACAAAGCTCAAGGCAGTGAATGGGAAAATGTTTTTGTCAGCTGCCAACAAAAAAATATGAAAAATGAATCTTATTTTAGATGGCTTTATACGGCTATTACTCGGTCTGCTGATAAACTCTATTTAATTGATCCACCACAATTTAAGCCTTGGTCAAATATAAAATTCAAATAAGGAGAAAATAATGACAATCATAAACGCTATTAATATAGATATGCTTTCCGCTATTTCTCAAAAACTTCTTCAAAAAATCACCGAACTTTTTGATGATAATATAGAGCTCATTGAAATAAAACCTAATCAATACCATGATATTTATACATTTCAATATCAAGCTGAAATAGCTAAATTTAAAATTTACTATAATTCAAACAATAAAATTAGCAAAATTATCGCCATTAATAGCACGGAAAATACAAAGTTCATCGCTGAAAAATTGAGCTTATTGATAAATCAAACCTTAGTGCTGAATGATGCAAATTCGATTGAAACAACACAAACTAAGATTGAATTTAATCATGAGAATGAAGAATTTCTTACTGAATTTCACCAACTCATTCAAGAAATCCTGAACAATGCGGAAATGCATATTCAAGCTGTACAACGCTATGAATATAATTTACGTTATACCATTCAAAAACAAGAAGAAATAGCCGTTTTTGATATCTATTTTAATGCTAAACATGAAATTACCAACTTCCATAAAATAACAACAAAATCGAGTTCAATGACCTTTGCCACGCAAGTCGAGAATATCATTAAACAAGGATTAGGTAATGAATAACCAACAAGTTTCGCCATCCAAACAAGTATTTACGGAAAGAAAAATCGATCTTGATCATGCCTATCAAATGGCAATGGACTTTATGCAACAAAACCAGCTAAATAATTATTATGA
The DNA here is from genome assembly GCF_051851525.1 of Lonepinella sp. BR2357. Lineage (NCBI taxonomy): Bacteria > Pseudomonadati > Pseudomonadota > Gammaproteobacteria > Pasteurellales > Pasteurellaceae > Lonepinella > Lonepinella sp. BR2357. Next base: position 6,746 of record NZ_JBPDVG010000006.1, read on the forward strand.
TGGATGGCTGGAACGTGCTTTTGCTTGGTGTTTAATCGATTTGATTAAACGAGAACATAAATCAGGAAATTTAGATGCAATTAAAATCTATATAGAACAATTAAATCAACTCAATGAAGAAATTTTTGATTCTACCAATGAATCCAACAAAATTTTGGCAGATAATCGTGATTATGTACTAAAACTTGCCAATCCACTTTCAAAGAATATTGTTTATGCCAAGGAATTAAGTAAACAAGGTGACCATCTTGCTGCACTTAATGAATATTACAAAATAATAAAACAACAACCCAATGATATTGCACTACAAACCAGCTTTGCTTGGGAGTTGTATCATGTATCAAAATCCAATTTACAACAAAAAATATTACCTATTGATAAACTTAAACGTTATTTCTTTGACTACTTTAAACTCTCCTTACCGCTCAATGGAATGCTTCATCAATGTTTTTTGAATATTGCCTTAAGAGTTTATGAACATGAAAGCAATAAAGGTAAATTTAATTTTGCTGTCTTTGCTGAAATGTGGAATTTGGAAAATTTAAAAAATGAAGATTTTAAACCTAGAACATTTGAAACAGCCGAACATGAACAAAAAGAAATTCAACCATTAGCACTGTCGGTATTCCGTGCTTGTTTAAAAAGTGCTTTGGAGCAACAAAATTTTAAAAGCCTAAATGTATTATTTCCTTATATTCAATCTAATTACAAAAAAATCAGGGGGGATATTATTTGGTTAAAATGGGATCTCATAAAAACTTATCTTTTTATTAATCAATATGATAAAGCTCTTGGTTTATGTTTAGAATTGATTAAAATAAAACCTAAAGAATATTGGTTATGGGATGCTATTGGTGATATTTATGCCAACCAACAAAATAAACCAATGGCTGTAAATTGTTATTGTAAAGCCATAACATTACAAAAAGATATTGGTTTTTCGAATAAAATAAAACTTAAATTAACAAAATATTTTGTTGAACAACAAATGTTTTCTCAAGCCAAATGCGAATTAGATGAGATTGTGCAATATAAGAAAAACCATGAACAAAAAGTCAGTGATGAATTGCTTTCCATGCTTCATAGTACTTGGTATTCATCCGCAGAAACCATCAAGTCTAACAAAACTTTTTACCAACAACATGCCCAATTGGCTGAAGAGATAAACTATCAACATCTGCTTTGGATTAGTGCTGAACTAGGAGAAAAATATGAATACGACGAACAAATATTTAGACGAATCTATCTAAATGATAAAAAAATTCCTACCGAAATTTCCGTACCTGAAAAGAAAGTAGCTATTGCAAATTCAAATAAATATCAAGCAATAAAAATAAAAGGTGAATGGAATGACAAGGGAAAATTCCAAATTTATCTTATGCAAGAAAGAACAGATAATATTGCGATTTTCCCTATTTATCTGGCTATCGTAGATAATATTAATATAGAAAAAAACATCACCCACTTTCTTATTGATGAAACATTAAATTTTTCTGTTACAAATAATGAATTAGCTAAAAAATCACTAAAATTAGAATTGGCTGATGCTGTTGAAGTAGAACTTTCTCAACATAAAACAAAAGATGGACAAATTCGTTATAAAGCACATAAAATACTAAAGACAGAAACATTACCAAAAAATTTAATTCAATTATTTAATGAAGAAATTGAAGTATCAAATGGATTAGGATTTGGACAATCGACTGATGTTTTTATTAATCCACAAATGGTGAGAAAATTTCAAATAGAGAGCGGAAACCAAGTTTCAGGTCTTGCGATTAAAGCATTTAATAAAAAGAAAAATAGCTGGGGATGGCGAGCGGTCAAAATTAACATGGTAGGTTAAACATTTTGACGTTATGGCACATCATCTAATGAAAATGGTTCAAATACCTTTTGATTAAAGGCAATTCTTTTTTCTTTTAACCAAATAGCTCGTCTAGGATTTAATTTAAGTAATTGCTGGCTCAGATCTTTTAATTGAACTTTTAATACATCAATCCGCTTGTTTTTATCTTTATAATAAAATCGACGAACTGTCATTTGATCTTGAGCAAAACACTCGTAAAGCTCAGTTTGATGAAAATCTTCACAGAGACTTTCCCAATTCTTGTGAATTAGCTTATTATCTTCTGCTGGTGTACGTAAAAGATATTCTGATAATGTCTCATAAGTATTTTCAATACGACAAACTAACTCATTTTCTTGATAAGTCAGAAACTCTGATTTAACTTGTTTTTTAATTTGATTATATTTCTCAGAAAATTGAGCAACATAACTTAAATATCCCATCAAAGAATGATAACATCTCGAAATATTAGAACAATTTTGGCTATTCAAGCGTAAATCATGCCATTCTGTTAATTTATCATGTAATACCTTATATTTCCCATTGGGTAAATCGACTTTGTCCTGATGAACAACTAGACCTGCAATATATTTTGGCGTTGATAATCCTCGATATAACTTAACTTTGGACTTATTCACAGCGTAACCTGATCGGAGTAACAATCCTATGGCATCATACTTGAATTTATTGGTGATATTTTTTCCTGAGAAAGTAATATCATCCACATATACCGTCATTCTTAAACCAGCTTCTTTAGCCAAGATATGTAATTGTTCAAACATCTCTTGATTTGCCCAAAAAGCCAACAACATACTACTTGAGCAGCCAAATGGTAATACATCATTAAAGGTACAAACATCAGCTAAATAATCTGCAACCTGATGGGAACAATGAAGATCATTTCTGAAAAATTTAAAGATCTTTCTACGATCTATATTCTCATAAAATCGTTGAATATCTAATCTTAATACTTGTGGCTGATTAATATGAATTTGAACATTGGTTAGGTATGATCTTCTCTTAGTTGAAGAATGTAAATACTCAGGTTTTTCAATTCTATTTAATAATGTAAAGAGTTTTTTATAAAACCATCTTTCAGTTGAATAAAAAATGTTTCCGCATATAGATCCACAAAAGTGATTTTGTTTTTCATTAATTAATTTTTTTAAATCAACGAAATCCACGCCCAAAACATGACTAAGCTGGCGTAAACTTTTGATAGCATATAAACGACTTTGTTGAATGGAATGTGCTTTTTGTATAAACATAAATTTCAGTTCATTTTATTCGATAGGGAATGGAAATACCATTTTGTAAATATACTGTGAATTATTTCATTAGCCTACTTCGTCAAGTTTTCGCCAGCTAATAATCTTACCTATTTACTCCCTACCGTATAAAATTGTGTAAAATAACGACACAAATTTGAGAATAAGTCTATTCTCGAACACTCGGTAATTTGCCCACACAGCTTAAGGATTAACTATTGACAATGGACAAACCTTTTGGAATTAACTTCGTACGCCAGTTATTCCACATAATTTTTAGTGTTCCCAATTAAAGCGATATTAAGATCTCACAGCAAGATCATTATATATAAAGCCAATAAATATTCAACAATTTACTTACATAAAACTTTGTGTTTTTCACCGCACTTTCATTCAGGAACAATTATACCATTTTCAATTCTAATCACACGGTCAATTTTACCAATCAGTTCATTAGGTTGGTGTGTCACCATCAATAAGGTAATATTTTTTTCATCACTTAATTTCAGCAACAGATCCAACATTTCTTGACGTAATTGCGGATCAAGCGCAGAAAACGGTTCGTCCAATAATAATATCGGTTTATCTCGCAATAAACAACGGGCTAACGCCACTCTTTGCTTTTGTCCACCTGAAAGTGCGGTGGGTTTTCGTTGCAAAAATTCACTTAATCCTACCGCACTTGCTGCCTGTTCGACAAGTTGGACTTGTTGATTATCCAACTTTAAATTAGCTTTTAGCCCAAATGCAATATTTTGAAAAACCGTTAAATGGGGAAATACATTATTTTCTTGAAATAGCATGGAAACAGGACGTTGATAGGGTTCAGTGGTATTATGTTTTTCGCCGTTTAAATAAATATCACCTGAATTTGCCATTTCAAACCCAGCAATTAAATTCAACAGCGTACTTTTGCCTGCACCACTTGCACCGACAATCGCCACTTTTTCGCCTTTAGCAATATGTAAATCAAATTGCATTGCCATGGTTTTGTATTGGAATTTTAGCTTGTTGAGTTTGATCATACCGCCTTACTCTTTTTCATATCGGTAAAAATAACAAACCCCTAGACAAATAGACAGGGGTTTGTGTATAATCTCTTTCGTGCTATGAGGCCGGTGAAGTGCCACTCTCAATAGCACTTCGCCTAGTCGCCTTAGTCATATAGCACTAAGGAGGTGATTTATGTGAAAGTATCAGAAATTATTACTCTGATCCTACTAGCAATCTTGCTAGTTGGGACAATTAGCTTAAAAATGTTAGCCACATTGGATATACTAATTGCAATTCTAACTAAATTAGCCTAACGGCTAGGAAGTAGACGGGACGGCTACCCGTCTACGACCTTTTGTATTATAAGACTTTCCTTTCACATTTCAAGTGGTTTCTTCTAATTCATCCGCCATTGCAGCTAAAATTTCTCGGGATAACAATGCCAATGCTTTATAAAACGGCAAACTTGCCTGCGTTTCCACATTGTTTAAAAATTGGCTGGCACAAGGTAATAAAAAGCGTTCAAATAATTCCCGTTGAGCATCCACTGAATCGAGATTATCTTCAATCCAAGAAGCGGTTAAAAAAAGTAACCCAAAATGATCCGCACTTTCCACTTCAGGCATAGCTCGGGCTTGCCGAAATGCCACAAATTCTGCCACATCCACGCCATACGCCGAAATGGCAAGTTCAACTTTGGCAAAGAGTTTTTGATATTCTTGCTCTAACAACGTTAAATCCAAAGGAATTTGCAGGCTTTCAATGGCGGATTGGGTGGATTTATCGGTTTCCAATGCCCAAACTTGGCTTAATCCGCCCTGTTGCAACCAACTAAATACGCCAGCTAAAATCGGATCTGTCGGACAGCGATAAAATAAATTGCCGAATAAACGGCTGATCAGTGAAAAGTTATTCAGATTTTCCATAATTTTTTCAAAACTCCGTAAATTTATACCGCACTTTAGCATATTTTTTGTTAAAATACTGCCCTTTTAACCGTTCACACAATGTGAATGACTGACTTGTACTCAGAGAAAATTTTATTATGACTTTCAAACCAGAATTACTTTCCCCTGCTGGCACGCTAAAAAATATGCGTTATGCTTTTGCTTACGGAGCAGATGCCGTTTATGCAGGACAACCCCGTTATAGCTTGCGTGTGCGGAATAACGAATTTAACCACGCCAATTTAAAAATTGCCATTGATGAAGCCCATTCTCTCGGTAAAAAATTCTATGTGGTGGTGAATATCGCCCCACATAATTCCAAATTAAAAACCTTTATTAAAGATTTAAAAGTGGTCGTGGATATGCAACCTGATGCGTTAATTATGTCCGATCCCGGTTTAATTATGATGGTGCGTGAGAATTTTCCTGACATGGATATTCATCTTTCCGTGCAAGCCAATGCGGTGAACTGGGCAACGGTGAAATTTTGGAAGCAAATGGGCTTAACCCGTGTGATTTTATCCCGTGAACTTTCCCTTGATGAAATCGCCGAAATTCGCCAGCAAGTGCCTGATATGGAACTGGAAATTTTCGTACACGGGGCGTTATGTATGGCATATTCGGGGCGTTGTTTGCTATCAGGTTATATTAACAAACGCGACCCGAATCAAGGCACCTGCACCAACGCTTGCCGTTGGGAATATAAAATGGAAGAAGGCACCATTGACGAGGTCGGCAATATCGTAGAAAAAGAGGCAGTACAAAAGTTTGAACCTGAAATTGAGGTAAAAAATGTTGCCCCTACCTTAGGCGAGGGCAGCCATACCGACAAGGTATTTTTATACACCGAACCGCACCGCCCTGATGAACAAATGACCGCTTTTGAAGACGAACACGGCACCTATTTTATGAATTCAAAAGATTTGCGTGCCGTGCAACATGTTGAACAATTAACAAAATTAGGCATTCATTCCCTGAAAATCGAAGGACGGACAAAATCGTTCTATTACTGTGCCAGAACCGCTCAAGTGTATCGCAAAGCCATTGACGATGCAGCTGCAGGCAAGCCATTTGACGAAAGCCTGATGGATACCTTAGAAAGCCTAGCACACCGTGGTTATACCGAGGGTTTCTTACGCCGGCACACCCACGATGAATATCAAAATTACGACTACGGCTACTCCATTTCCGAACGTCAACAATTTGTCGGCGAATTTACGGGTAAACGTAATGATCAAGGTATGGCGGAAGTGGCGGTGAAAAATAAATTCTTAGTCGGCGATTCCGTAGAAATGATGACCCCGAAAGGCAATGTTGTGTTCAAAATCGAACGTATGTTAAACCACAAAAACGAAAATGTTGAAGCCGGTCTTGGCGATGGACATTTTGTGTTTTTAGATGTGCCAGCGGATATTGAATTAGATTATGGGTTGTTGATGCGGAATTTAAATGGGACGAATACGAGAAATCCGCACTCATAACTAATAATTTCTCATGACACAAAATATATACAAAAAGCACCCCTTTGGGTGCTTTTTTATGGAGAATAAAATTGTTGTATTATGTTCGTATTTAAATCTGCAAAAATTCTCCAACAGTATGGAAAGAGCCAAACACTAAAACCACATCATTTTTAGCTGATTTTTGCACTGCACTTTTTACCCCGAAGGCAACTGAACTTTCAGTTTGAACCCACACTGAAATTTCTTGTTTTTTTGCCACGGCTAGCAATTTTTCGGCTAACTGTTCACCCGCTTGCCCACGGTAACCTGATAACGTCACACAATGCCAATTATCAATAACAGAGAGCAACGGAGAAAGCACATTTTCCGCATCTTTATCCTGTAAGATCCCGCAAACTGCGGTGATTTTTCCGCTGATTTTTTGTTTAAGTTGGACTAATTTTTCGGCTAAATAACGTGCGGCATGAGGATTGTGTCCCACATCAATGATAATCTGTGGTAAATCAGCAATCTCTTTCTGACAAAATTGTGCCACGGCGGTTAAATTTTTAGGTTGAATGGTTTGAAAACGCCCAACTAATTCTACTTCCGCTAAAGATTGACGAATAATATTTTCAGAAATCGTAAACGGAAAGGCTTGCACTGCCGCTAAAGCTGTCGCTGCATTAGGCAAGGGAATTTGGCATAGTGGTAAATTTTCTAAGCGCAATGTAGAAGTGAACCACATCCAACTCTGCCCTGTTTGCTCAAATCGCCAATCTTGATCACGACAAGAAAGCGAACAATGCAGTGATTTTGCATGATCGGTCATCGTATCAGGAATATGAGGTTCGCCAATAATCACGGGTTGATTAGCTCGAAAAATGCCCGCCTTTTCAAAGGCAATCTTTTCTCTGGTATCGCCTAAAAAATCCACGTGATCAATATCGATACTGGTAATCACCGCCATATCGGCGTCCACAATATTGGTGGCATCTAATCGACCACCTAAACCTACTTCTAAAATGACTACATCAAGATTAGCTTGCTTAAATAAATGCAAGGCCGACAGGGTGCTAAATTCAAAATAGGTCAGCGATTGGGTTTTATTTTGATTAATAAAATCAAAGGAGTGAATATGCTCTTGATCCGCCACGTCTTGATTATTAATGCGTACCCGTTCATTATAACGAATTAAATGTGGCGAAGAATACACGCCAACGTTATAGCCCGCATGCAGCAAAATGGTTTCCAATAAACGGCAAGTTGTGCCTTTTCCATTGGTGCCACCAACCGTGATCACATAAGGCGCTGGGCGTAATAAATTCAATTTTTCCGCCACGGATTTTACGCGTTCCAAGCCAAGATCAATGGCTTTAAAATGGCTGTTTTCTAAATAATAAAGCCACTCGTCAAGGCTAGATTGTAGCGTTGGCGACGTGGCTTTTAAATTATCTGACATAAATCAAATGGTCCTATTTGATATCTGTTTCAACTGTTTCTTCGTTATGTTCAAGTAATTCAGGCTCAATAAACGGTGACGGCAAGCCCATTAATTGACTTAAAATATTCGCCAATTTTTCACGCATTTCTGAACGTTTGACGATCATATCAATGGCACCATGCTCTAATAAAAATTCCGCACGTTGGAATCCCTCTGGCAATTTTTCACGCACGGTTTGCTCAATGACTCGAGGACCTGCAAAGCCGATTAAGGCTTTTGGTTCGGCAATATTTAAATCACCTAACATGGCGAAACTGGCTGATACACCACCTAACGTTGGGTCAGTCAATACCGAAATAAACGGCACACCTTTTTCTTTCATTTTGGCCAATACTGCACTGGTTTTTGCCATTTGCATTAGGGATAACAAGGCCTCTTGCATACGAGCTCCACCACTGGCAGAGAAACAGACAAACGGACAATTTTTCTCAAGGGCTTGTTCCGCTGCTTTCACGAATTTTGCGCCGACCACCGATCCCATTGAACCGCCCATAAAGCTAAAATTAGAGGCTGCAGCCACAATCGGCATACCGTAAAGGGTGCCTGAAACCGTAATTAAGGCATCTTTTTCGCCGGTTTCTTTTTGTGCGACAGTAATACGGTCTTTATATTTTTTCAAGTCTTTGAATTTTAGAATATCTTGCGGTTCAAGTTCTGCTGCAATTTCCACAATGCTGTCTTTATCCAATAAGGCAGCCAACCGTTCACGGGCATCAATTCGCATGTGATGACCACATTTTGGACACACCTCTAAATGACGTTTTAACTCATCACGATACAGCACCTGTTCGCACGAGGTACATTTTGTCCATACGCCCTCTGGCACATTCGCTTTTTTGCTTGATGAAGATGAAGATGATGGTGATTTACTAAAAATTTTATCAATCCAGCTCATTATTTAACCTTAGTTTTGTTAAACGGAAATTTTTGCTATTTAACCACAAAATTTGCTTTTTTTGTAGGTTTTTCTGTAATAAATCGGCAAATCTGATCTGTATATCACTTGCCGTCAGCAGAACAAAATTATTATTGTACGATTTTTTCCTATAACTAAAATTTTTCCTTATGGATAAAATCATAAAAATCTAATTTTAACTAGTGTTTTTTGATTGTAGCAAATTGTGCAAAAAAAAAACAATGATAGAATATATTCCGTTCAAAACGAACATAATTACACTTTAAGGATAAGACTATGAAAAAAATGATGACCGCCGCATCGGTACTGGTTGCCAGTGTGTTTTTAACAGGATTTGGCGATTCAACCGCTGCAACCAAAGAAAACTTTACCAAAGGCCTTCAAGAAAAATTCGACAAGTTACAATATTGCACGGGCTGGGGAGCTGGAGAGAAAATATCAAGTTTTGAAGAAGGTTCTCCTTATAACAACGCATTAGATGTTCTGGTTGTTCGTCCCGAACACGCAAAATATACGGAAGAAAAACTAGACACTGGCGTTTTTCTAAAATATGGCTTAGTGGAGAAAAAAAATGACAGCGTTAATGTTGAGTTCTGGGATGCCATAAAAAGGAAAGGCGTTCCAAAAAAAACAGATGTAGTCATTTATAAAGTTACTGAAAAAGGAAAGAACTATTTTAAAGTCGCAGACGGACAATTTGGTGGAAAGGCTGCATACTTTTGTGGCGGAAAATTTGTGGTAAAAAGTGTTGATCTCTTTACCCCACCGAAGGAAGATAAAAATGGTTTCACTTTTTCAAAAGTGAAATTCACCATTCAGCTTGAAAACTTACCCGATTGGGTACAGGAAATTCAAGACAAGCCGACAACCGATCCGATACAACATACCATCAAACTTATTTTAACCAGTGATGGCTGGAAAACAGAAGATGCGATCCAATAATCGCCCAACCATCGCTTAGGCTTAGTATCCTAAAGAAACATTAAATGATGAAAAGGGAACAATACCATTTTCATCATTTTTTATTTCAAGCTCTCATCAGGTAAAAATAAAGGTCCCAACGGCGTTTTCGGCAAATCAAACCGCTCAGGATATTGCACATTCACCAAATACAAGCCATCAGGTTTGGCAGTCGGTGCGGCTAAACTGCGGTCTTTTTTGGCTAAGATGTCGGCGATCCATTCTATCGGTTGTCGTCCACAGCCCACTTCCATTAAGCTGCCCACAATATTACGCACCATATGATGGACAAAAGCATTGGCTTGAATATCCACCACAATATAATCACCTAAACGGTCGACTTTCAAATGATGCACATTTCGCCACGGCGTTTTAGATTGGCATTGAGCAGCACGGAAACTGGTAAAATCATTTTCGCCGAGTAATGCCTGCCCTGCTCGTTGCATTTTTTCCGTATCTAAGTCTAAATGGGTATGGGTTACGCCATAAGGCAAAATGGCGGGGCGTAATTTATTACTGTATAAAATGTAACGATAACGCCGTGCTGTTGCCGAAAAACGAGCATGAAAATCATCAGGCACGATTTTCGCCCATTTCACCGCAATATCATCAGGCAAATTGGCATTGGTGCCAAAGCTCCACGCTTTTTCAGGGCGAATCACATCAGTTTCAAAATGCACCACTTGCCCTGTGCCATGCACGCCGCTATCAGTGCGACCTGCACAAAATATATCAATAGGAACGTTGGCGACAAAAGACAAGGCTTTTTCTAATTCGGCTTGCACGCTCGCCACGCCTTGTTGTCGTTGCCAACCGAAATAATTTTTGCCGTTGTATTCAATACCTAAGGCGATTTTCATCAAAACGTCTCCTTTTTACACCGCACTTTTCACTTGAATATGCACGGTGATTTCTTCTCGGTCGTGATATAAATGTTTGGCTTGCAGGCGAAATTTGATACCGTGGCTATCCAGTTTATCTGCCAACTGTTGCAGACATTGTTGCACTTCTTGATAACGTTTTTTCATGGGTAATTTCAAGTTAAAAATGGTTTCCCGACACCAACTGTTCAGCAACCATTTGGCGATTAAGTCCGCAATGCGACTCGGTTTTTCCACCATATCACACACCAACCAATCAATTTTTTTGCGTTTCGGCGGTTGAAATTTAAAGCCATCTTCGGGGCAATGTTCAATTCGTCCTGTGTCATGCAAACTGGCTGCCATTTTGCCGTGATCTACGGCATACACAAACAAGCCACGACGCACTAATTGGTATGTCCAACCACCGGGGCAAGCCCCGAGATCCACGCCAATCATGTTGTCATTTAGGCGTTTCGGTTCATCTTCTTTAGGGATAAACGTTAAAATCGCATCCTCTAATTTTAGGGTAGAACGACTTGGGGCGTCTGCAGGGAATTTTAGCCGTGGAATCCCCATAAAATGGGCGGAATGATTGTTGTTATAGGAATAGCCCACATAACAAGCATTATTGGCGACAAATAAACAATGCAAAGTTACGCCGCTTTTTTTAATTTCTTTAAAGCCTAATCCGCCCTGTTTTTTCAAGGCTTGGCGGAGTGGTACGGTGAATTTTTTACAAAAGCCTGATAGTTCTTTGGCCTCATTGGTATCGGCGGTTTCGACCCAAATCTCGGTACTTTGTTTTAGATTAAACTGCGGTGAAAATGCAACGAATTTTTCCACAATCGGGCTAATGCGATCGGCAAGATCGAGATCGCTCAATAAATCCGATACCACCAACATTTGACGGGCGAAAATCAGTTGATTAAAGGGGATTTCTCGCGCAAGGCGATCCGCTTCGCCTGCTTGATAACATTCAAAAATCACATAACCGCTGTTTTCCTGTACTCGAGCAAAACCGAACACGCCAAGGGCAGTAGCTTTATCGGTAATTTCAGCGGCGACTTCTTTTTCAAAGCCAATTCGGCAATATAGGGCGAGTTTATTCAAAATATTCCCCTATTTTTTGGCTAAATTTGAACGAACGGATACCACGAATAAAGTGATCCAACCGAGCAAAAAGGCGACACCGCCAACAGGAACAAGCATAACGATCTCTCTTGTGTTACAAATAGCCATGGTATAAAGGGAACCGCTAAATAACAGTATGCCGGCTACCCATGAAAATCCCATAATATTCACCGCAGTTTGGCGGCATTTAGGCGTATTTTGTGACGTTGTCGCAGAAATAAAAAAGCCTAACGCCAACAAAACAAGCGTATGAAAAACATGGTATTTCCACGCTGTATCAAACCAACTTATTTGTTGTTCAGAAAAATTGGCTTGTAAGGCATGCGAAACAAAAGCCCCGAGAGCAACACAAAGTAATCCGCTGAAAGCGGCTAAAGATAAAAAACGATTTCCCATTATTTTTCCTTATCAATATCGGGTTGATTAATTTCTTGTATGATCCAATCTCGAAAGGCTTGGATGGTTTTTTCATTATTTCTAACCTGATTATTCACCACATAAAAAGATTTGGGATCAGGTAATTTCATTGGCAACACAATTTGCAAATTACCCTGATTAATTTCCTGTTGTGCCAACATCTGATTGGCTAAAATCAAGCCCTGACCATATAAAGCCGTTTGCAACGCCATTAAGGTATGGCTAAACACCACACCATCTTGCACATTTGGCAATTCCACGCCCAAAGCATGGGCCATCATTTGCCAGTTTTCATGGTGATGAATGTGAATCAGTTTATGTTGCTGTAAATCGACGGCAGAATGAATCGGCTTATCTTGCAACAATTTAGGCGAGGCCAACATCACTAAATCGGCTTTCGCCAATAATGCCACCTGTAAATTTTCCCAATTTCCGTAACCATAATAAATGGCTACATCAATATCTTTATTTAAAATGCCCTCATCTTGTTCAGCCGCACGAATCCGTACGTCAATATCTGGATAGCGTTGATTAAAATGGATTAATCTAGGTACAAGCCATTGAATAGCAAAGGTTTGTGGCACACTAATTGTCAAGGTCGATTTATTTTGTGAGCAAATTTTTTCTGTTACACTGGCCAGTTTTTGTAAGATTGGTGAAATTTCACCATAATACCATTTTCCCTTTTCCGTTAATTCTAATAACCGATTTTTACGCACAAAAAGCTCCAGTCCCAAAAAATCTTCCAATAATTTAATTTGATGACTCACCGCTGCTTGGGTAACAAAAAGTTCTTCTGCCGCTTTGGTAAAACTCAAATGCTTGGCAGAACTTTCAAAGGCTTTCAACGAATTTAAGGGCGGTAAACGTTTCCCCATAATATTTTCCTAATGTTATGTTGTAGGATTAGTTTTTTTTATTCGACACATAAATTTTTCTTGGTTGTCTGGTCGAGCCAGTGACATTATACTACACTCATACTTAATGATGAGTAATTCTTTCATTAATTATGTTGTGTTTGCATATTGTTCGGGAAACCGAACATAACTTCCTGTATATTTTGCCCTAAATTTGGGGTGATGACACCGTACTTTGCAAGTGCGGTGTTTTTTTATCGTACAATTTTACCACTAGCCCGCCGAAAATCTCAAATAATAGTTTTCAATCCTCGTATTATGATGTAGATTTAGAAAACTCTCTTTTTCAAATTCAATTAAGGATAAATTATGAAAGATCTTGACTGGAATAATCTCGGATTTAGTTATATCAAAACAGACTATCGTTACATTGCCTATTGGAAAAATGGCGAATGGCAAAAAGGCGAATTAGTGACAGATAATGTGCTACATATTAGCGAAGGTTCCACTGCCTTGCACTACGGACAACAATGTTTTGAGGGCTTAAAAGCCTATCGCTGTAAAGACGGTTCAATTAATCTATTCCGCCCAGATGAAAATGCTAAACGTATGCAACGTAGCTGTCAACGTTTGTTAATGCCAGAAGTACCTGTTGACATGTTTGTTGACGCATGTAAACAGGTCGTGAAAGCCAATGAAGAATGGGTTGGCCCTTACGGTTCAGGTGCCACATTATATTTGCGTCCATTTTTAATCGGTGTCGGTGATAATGTCGGCGTTAGCCCTGCGCCAGAATATATTTTCTCGATCTTTGTTTGTCCTGTGGGGGCTTATTTTAAGGGCGGATTAAAACCGACCAATTTTATGGTATCAGATTATGACCGTGCGGCCCCACAAGGAACAGGAGCCGCTAAAGTCGGTGGCAATTATGCAGCGAGCCTTTATCCAGGTAAAAAAGCGAAAGCCTTGGGTTATGCCGACTGTATCTATTTAGACCCAACTACACACACCAAAATTGAAGAAGTGGGATCGGCCAATTTCTTTGGGATTACCAAAGATAATAAATTTATCACCCCAATTTCACCATCCATTTTGCCTAGTATCACCAAATACTCCCTACTCTATTTAGCCAAAGAACGCTTTGGTATGGAGGCGATTGAGGGCGATATTTACATTAACGAACTGGATCAATTTGCTGAGGCTGGCGCCTGTGGCACAGCTGCGGTGATTACCCCAATTGGTGGTATTCTAAACGGTGATGATTTCCACGTTTTCTATTCTGAAACCGAAGTTGGACCAAAAACACGTGCACTGTATGAAGAATTAGTGGGAATTCAATTTGGTGATAAACCCGCACCAAACGGGTGGGTTGTGAAAGTGGAGTAATCCTCTTTTAATCTATTATAACTTAGTATAAATGAAATACTTACCTTACTACTCATCTTAATAAGGTAAGTATTTTAAAAAATTTCCCCGTAACGTGCTTTTATCGTCTTGATAAATCACCGTTTACAATCATCTCTAACACTTTCCACAAAATTATCTGCAGATGATCGTGATACTTTGGCTAATTTTTCGTATTTGGATTGGAAAAGTTTATTTAAAACACTGTAATCATAGATCCTATGATAAATTGAATGTTCGCCATGTTTCGCTAGTGAATGAGCAGGATCTTCCTCCTCGATTAATTGCAACAATGAGCTATGCCATGTTCGATGAGCAGACATATGTCTTCCTCCGTGATCCATTAACGGATCGAGTTCAATAACCATTTTATTACACGCTTTCGGCATATCCATCGTTCCACCAATAAACGTCGGGGCAACCACCACACAAGCCACCACCGAACTTACCAATTTATGCTGACTGACCCAAGATAACATTTTGCTTAACAAATTGTTCATTTTTTCGCTTTGTTGAATTTTTTGCACGAACGGTGAAAATATGCCTTTTATTTTTTCCAATAACTTCTTAAAGGTGTCAGATTGCATAAATGCTTCAATAAATTTTTTAAACTTTTCCATAATCAATTCTCAAAAACAAGGTTAAAAATGGGGCGGATATTCCGCCCCTGTTGGCGTTAATTTAACGGCTCATAATGGCTGTAATTTAATTGCAATGTTTGCAAGGCTTTTTCAGCAGTAGAACAAGGGAAGTTATCAAAGATTTGTTTTTCTTTGTCTTTCACAGCGTTATATTGTTCTCTTGACATATCATCTTTATTAATGCCTTTTTCGCTTAAAAAGGCGGTCATTTTCGCCACACATTGCTCGTTATAGTCTTTTTTCAGGCTGTCAAAATTCGCGGTATAGTCTTGTACGGCTTGCTCTTGTTTTTCATTTCGCACTACCCAATACAAACTACACACCGAATATTTACGTCTGTCCGTTTTGCAATAGCTATTGTCCAATGCCAATTCTTTAAAGGATTTTTGGCGCATTTCTTCAATGCCTTTGAAAGCGTAATCCCGATATAATGCGTCTTGAATATCATCAATATATCTTTCCCACAATTTTTGTTCGGAATCTGTTGTGGTTTCATCTTCACGAATCCCACTCAAAACTTTTTCTTCCACGGTGCTTTCTAATGGGCTAATACTAAAATCAAAACTTTCGTAATTTTTATGAAAATCAGTGATTAAATTCCGCACCGCTTGTTGCCAAGGCAAATCGGCATATTTCTGCCGTTCTTGATTTAATAACTTGGTTACCACTGATCTTTTGTTCACTTCTATATAGCCATATTCATTTTCAATTTGCCCCCCTTTTTTGACTTCTTCAATCTTGGCAACACATTGTTGATAAAGTTGTGTTGGATCTAATTGAGATTGGGAAAATGCGTTAAGCATTTTGCTATTTTCTATGACTATTTTTTCACGCCGATTAAATAACGCCTCTAAAATAGAACGAGACGAATCATAATAACCACATAGTTCATCTGTTTTCATACCTGATTTAATCTCCTGTTCCACATATTTCACAGGATCTTGTTCAAAACTCATTTCCGCACTCACGGCATTCGCACAATTTTGATCCACTTTTCCCAGTTGTGATTTAAATTGTTGAGTAAATATTTCTTTCGCTGTTTCTTCTGAAGTTCCTTGAGGAAAGAACAGGCTATACTTATAGATAGATTCAGGCATTTCAGTGAGTGTATATGTACAAAATTTGAGTGTCGCACTGCGTTCATCAAAATGTTGCAAATAATAGTCTGGGGTTTCAACAAATTGTGGCAGTCCAAAATGGATATTCGTTTCATCACCACCACAAGCAGATAAGCCAAGGGCTGTCAGCATTGATACAATCAATGGTTTTTGTCGTTTATTTAACATAATTTACATCCTGTTATTCTAAAAGTTGTGCTAAAAGTTAATCTAATTTATCAATATGGCTAAAGCTCAAGTTGAGATTTTGCAATGCCTGTTGAGCTAAATTACAAGGATACGATTGAAAAATTTCTTTTTCTTTATTGACAATACTGTCGTAAGCCTCCCTTGGAATGGTTTCGGCTTTTTTGTCCACATTCAGAGATTGATAATGGGCTTCAAATTGAGCAACGCATTGATTGTAGTCTTTTTTCAAGCTATCAAAATCTTTCATATAATTCTCAATGAGTTGATTTTGCTGTTTTTCCACGGCTTTGTTATACACAGAACAAGCCGAAGATGGTCGTCTGTCAGTTTGGCAATAGGAAGTATCTTTAATTAACTCAAGATATGGTTTCGCCAATAATTCTTTTAGCCCAGTGAAATAGAATTTATTATAAAGATGATGCCTAACATTATTGCGGATTCTGTCATCTATACGGGTTGAGCCACTAAAATCGGTATGATTTATAACGTAGTCCAAGGTATTTAACTCTGACTCCTCTGTTTCTACCCAATAATCTAGCGAAAAAGATCTGTCATTAGGTTTCATTAGAACGCTAATCAATTTAGCAATGCCCTGTTGCCAATTTAAATCTTTAAAAGGGGCTATTTCTTGTTCAACCTTGGCAGACACTTGTTTTCTTAGGTTGGCTCGCTCAAATTCGTTCTGAGCTATACGATATTTCTGATAGAAACGATCCAATTTGTCGCTATAAAGCTCTTGGTAAAAAAAGAGAGAAGAATTATGAATGAGACGAACGAAAGGAACTTTCAACTCTAATTTTTCGCCATAAAATTGTTTAAAAACATCATAGTCCGAGGTTTTTTCATCAAAAGTCGTTGGCATTGGCAATTCAAGCGTCAGTAAACTCAAACCTGCATTGGCACAATTTTCAGCAAAGACTTGATAGGCATTCAGCATTTCAAAATAATTCAAATCCCCGAAACTAAAGTCTTTGTCTTTAAATTTATCTTCAATTTGATCCGCTTGCTTTTCTATTGACTTGTACTCGCGTTGAGCAATGGGTTCACACTGAGCCAATACCTCTTTGGCTTTGTCTGGATTTTTGCTGTAATAATCCTTTGTCTGTAAATCTTTTGGATAATTCAGCTCAATATTTTCAATAGCATAAGTCATGCTACTCACACCAGCCAGCACAATGGCTGCACCAAGGCTGATAAAAAAGTTTTTTTTCATTTTCATAGGGACATCCTGTTGTTAGATAAAAAAGAGAGGTCGTGAAAAAGGATCAAAAATCCCCATATCACTTGGGAAAATTATGCCATATTATATGTAAAAAAAAACAGTATTTTGTGAGATTATTGGAATAAATGGGATCGGGCGCGGGGGAAAGATCGAGGAAAAAGATCGGGCTACTGTTGTAACCCTTGCAAAAAATGAACGACTTTATCTAAATCCCTCGTCCGTTTCGCATTCGGCAAACTTTTCAAAAAGGTTTTGCCATAAGGACGATTGACTAAACGGCTGTCACAAATAATCACCACGCCACGGTCGGTGACATCTCGAATTAACCGCCCAACCCCTTGTTTTAAGGCAATTACAGCTTCTGGGATTTGTAAATCATTAAAGGGTTCGCCACCCTGTAACTTACAATCTTCAATACGGGCTTTGAGCAAGGGTTCATCAGGTGAGGTGAACGGCAATTTATCAATAATGACTAATGATAAGGCGTCCCCTCGCACGTCCACACCCTCCCAAAAACTGGAGGTGGCGACCAGTACGCTGTGCGGTTCGTGAATAAAATGATCAAGCAATTTGGCTTTGGCCATTTCGCCTTGTAATAAAATCGACAGTGTGCTGTTTTCTCGAAAATATTCCGCTAAGCCTTTCATCATAAAATAAGAGGTGCAAAGCACAAAACAACGCCCGTTGTTCGCTTCAATCACCGGTAATAACATTTCTGCGAGCTGTTGTAGGGTGTGTTTTTGGTTGCTACTTGGCAAATAGCGTGGCACGCATAACATGGCTTGTTCGGGGTAATTAAAGGGGCTTTGTAGCACTTTTTGCTCGGCCTGTTGAATGCCTAAACGTTGGCAAAAATGGTTGAAACTGCCGCCCACTTCAAGGGTAGCGGAGGTGAAAATCCATGCGGCTTTTTGATTGGCCAGTTGCTCGCCAAATTTATCAGCGACGGTCAACGGCGTGATATGTAAGCCAAATTGACGGTTAAAGGTTTCATACCAATAGCAATAGCCGGTAATACTGGTATCAGACAGGCGGGTGAGCTGTGTTTTTACGGCGTTAATACGATCAAAAATGCTGTCTAAGGTTTGTGAACGCCCTAAGGCGAGTTTCACCACTTCGGCGGTAAAACCCAATTTTTCTTGTAAAATTTCTAAGCCTTTTTGCACCGCAGTTTGTCGCAATAAATCTCGCCAATTCCCCCGCTGATTGCCCTCACCAAGCAACAGGCGAAAATCTTGCACCATTTTTTGCAGATGATCGCTCGCCACGCCCAACTGCTGCATATCTTTCACTTCGGTACGATAGACAATTTGCAAATCTTTACAAATATCAAACAGTTGGCGAGACGTCAGCGATTGTCCGAAATATTGACTGGCAATGTCCGGCAGTTGATGGGCCTCATCAAAAATAATCACTTCGGCATCGGGGATCAGTTCCGCAAAACCGCTTTCTTTCACCGCCATATCGGCACAAAATAAATGATGATTAACCACCACTAAATCCGCCGCCAAGGCTTTTTTGCGTGCCAATGCTACATAACAATCGCCGTAATGCGGGCAATCGGTGCCTAAACAGCTATCTGTGGTGCTGACTAATTGCGGTAAAATCGGGCTGTCTTCTGCTAACGTGCTACATTCCGACAAATCCCCTGTTTGGGTGGCAATTTGCCATTTTTGCACCTTGCTTAAATCCACCAAAATGGATTTATCCCCCACCAAGCCCATGTATTTCACCTGTTCCATCCGTTCCAAACAAAGATAATTGGCACGTCCTTTCAGTAAGGCGATTTTGCCTGTGTAATTTAAGGCTTGTTTAATGGCGGGTAAATCTCGTTTAAACAGTTGATCTTGTAAATTTTTTGACCCTGTGGAAATAATGGTTTTCTTTTTCGCCAACAATGCAGGGGCAAGATAAGCAAAGGTTTTGCCTGTGCCTGTTCCCGCCTCGACCACAAGTGCGGTGCGATTTTTGATCGTTTTTTCCACCGCAGTTGCCATATCCAACTGTTCTTGACGAGGACGAAAACCGCTAATCTGTTGGCTTAAGGCGCCAGTTTCAGAGAAAATTTGGATAATGTCGGATGGCTGCATGTTTATTTAGTTCGTTATTCCTTTGGCGGTATTGTATCATTTTGAGCAAAGAAAAAGGCAAATTTATTCTTACCTGTAAAATTGTTGAAAATAATTCTTATTTAGTTTAATCTAAAGCGGACTGCTTTGTGGTCAAATAACGTGGTAAATAAAATTTCACATTCATGAGGAAGGTATTACAATGAAAAAATTACTGAAAAAAAATGCGATTTTAACGGGTTTTGCCGCGGCTGGCTTGATGTTATCCAATGTCGCCATGGCCGATCTTTTGGTGTATAACGGTCAACCGAAAAATACAGGGGTTGAAAAAGCGGCGCAATTATTTAGTGAAAAAACCGGTATTAAAGTTGAGCTAAAAGCGGGCAAAGGCTCGGACTTCGTTAACCAATTAAAAGAAGAAGGCGATAAATCCTCTGCCGATATTTTTATTGCCGAGGGGGCTAATTTATTTTTGACCTTAAGTGATGCAGGCTTGCTTGCGCCTGTGAGTGAAACCGCATTAAACAATGTGAAAAGCGACAATGTGCCACCGGCCCCGAACAAAGATTTTGTGACGATTGGCGTGCGTGGTCGTGTGTTAGCTTACAATCCAACTAAAATTGCGGAAAAAGACTTGCCAACGTCTTGGACAGAAATGGTCAATGATCCAAAATGGAAAGGCAATTTCTCTTATCACCCTGCCTCTGGTGCATTAGTTGAGCAAGTGGCCGTATACAAAAAATTGCACGGTGTCGATGCCACCAAAGCCTTTTTGAAATCCCTTAAAGCCAACGGCCAATCCATTAACGGGCATTTAGATGCCTTGAAAAAAGTGGACGCGGGCGAGTTAGGCGTGGCGATCATTAATCAATATTATTTAGAGCGTTTATACAAAGAAAAAGGGCAAGAAAATGTGCAAGCGAAAATCCATTATATGCGTAATGCGGATGCGGATTCTACCTTGGTATTTTCAGGCGCAGCGGTGTTAAAAGCCACAAAACAAGCCAAAGAGGCCCAACAATTCTTAGATTTCTTAACCAGCAAAGAGGGACAGGAAGTCTATGTGTCGACCTCTACAGAATGGCCAACCAATGCAAAAGCGGTTTCACCTGTGGGCTACTTAGTGCCATTGGATAGCCTCAATCCACCGAAAGTCACGCTAAACAGTAAAGCCGAATTAGATGAGGCCAAAGCGTTGATTAAAGAGGCGGGCATTAAAAAAGAAGAAAGTGCAAAATAAGCCAAAATCAGGGATAATATTGTCAAATATTCAGTTTTTGTATTGATTATATTTGTGATGTAATTGTAGAGGCGTATTGCATACGCCCTTTTGCTCGATCTGTCTTGGGCGTATGCAATACGCCCCTACAAGATCAATACAATATTTATTTACATCCATCAAAAAAAGGAAACATTATGCACCGCACTTTCGTCCAATCTATCAGCAATGAACTCAGCCTTTATCACTATAATGACATTCCCGTATTGGAAGTAAACCACAATGTTGGCAGCGCCAAAATTGCTTTGCAAGGCGCCCATTTATTCAGTTGGCAACCTGCACATACTAAACAAGATGTCTTTTGGTTAAGCGAAATTGAGCCATTTAAACAAGGCTCCGCCATTCGTGGCGGTGTGCCAATTTGCTTTCCGTGGTTTGGTAATAACGGCACACCTGCGCATGGATTTGCTCGCACCCATTTGTGGGATTTAACAACGCATGAAATCAGCCCGAATCAAGTAAGTTTGACATTCTCTTTGTTCGCAGAAGATAAAACGCTGATTGCCACAATTCAAATGTTATTTTCTGAACAATGCGAACTCATTTTTACCAATTATTCGCAAGAGAACGCGCAATTAGCGTTACATAGTTATTTTAATGTGGGCGATATTCAACAGGTACAATTACACAATTTACCAACCACAACCTTTAACTCATTGACAAAACAACAAGAAACTGTGCCATCACCACGTACCATCAGGGAAAATGTGGATTGTATTTATTCCGCAAAAAATGGCGCAACGATTATTGAAGATCAGGCCCATCAACGTACGATTACGGTTGAACATCAAAATGCCTCCGACATTGTGGTATGGAATCCATGGCATAAACCGACGAGCAGTATGTCAGAAACGGGTTATCAAACCATGGTTTGTGTGGAAACCGCACGGATTAAACAGGCTTTACAGCAGGAAAGTGTGGGGGTAAAAATTCAGGTAAAATCCACCGCAGTTTAACCTTAACGCTCAGGGTAGCGATCACTTTCGCTACCTGACTTCCCTCTTGAAATTTCCCAATTCATCACCATTTTATGATTAACAGTTTCAAAATTTCATAAGGAGAAAAGATGAAAACCTATCAATTTTCACTGTCAAGAGCGCATGTTATCGCACAACGCATTAGCACATTAATGAAAGAAACGGCACAACTGGCTTTGCAAAAATACAGTTATCACCTTGATAAAAACGATATGCTTTATTGGGAAAGTGAAAGCAAGCGTCAGTCGGTATTACAAAAAATTGAGGACAATAGTCAGCAATTTTTACAATATGAAAACGACTATATAAAATTTAGCGAAATATTGGCACAGTTACGTAAAACCATTGCGCAGGCCAATCAAAAAACGGGGATTTCCGATCGGTTAACCGATATTCGTCTGCTTGATACGCAATTAAGTTTTCTAAATGATATTCAACAAAATGGTAATGTGGCCGATGACAACGCCACTGATTTTGTCAACGAAATGCAAGATCGTTTAACGATTTATGCCAAATTAGAAACGGAATCCGCCCGTTATAATGCCATTGAGCGTGATTTTCCGCTATTAATTAAAACAGAAAATGCGGAACAAACCGCTTTGCGTCAACAAAAAATGGCACAATTAAAGAATCAACGTATTCGTTTGAATGATGAAATTCGGGATCTGAACGGTGCAACCTCCATTCAGATTGAATTAGATGACGCCATGGCGGAAGCCTTAAATCTGGCCTAATAAAATATAAAACGGTGTGGTTGCGACCGCAAAGAGGCGCCCTCGGGCATCTGTTTGAAAACGCACCTGAACAATACCGAGCTACTCTAATTGAACATTAGAGTAACAGATAAAATGATGGGTATCGACCCGCCTAAGATGAATTGCCTTGTTTCTTTGTTGGTTGTGATGTCATCTAGGTTGCGTAATGTATATTGTCATACCCTTTTGTTGGTTGCTGATTGTTTATTGCTAGTTGAGCTTTCGGTATTGTTCAGTTTTCTTTATTATTATGGGAGTTTTTATGAATCAAAACATTATTCCAAATACGAATGACCAACGCTCTACACTATGGATTGCTTATGCCTTATTTGGGGCGGGCATTCTGTTTGGCGGATTACCCGCTATTGCGGGCGTCATTCTGGCTTATATTAAGAAAAATGAAGTGTTTGGGGCTTACCAAGATCATTATCGTTTCTTAATCCGCACGTTCTGGGGAACCCTATTGGGTTTCGTAGTGGGTGGCATTCTTTCGATTATCGGCATTGGTGCATTGATTATTTGTGCGGCATCTATTTGGTATATTTTCCGCATTGTCGTCGGCGCATTGCGTTTAAAAGAAAATGCGACAGTGACACCGACAGGCTGGTTTAAATAATTATCAGCATAACAAAATAAACCCTGTTTTAAACAGGGTTTATTCATTCTCTTATTTATCCAAAAACAACGCTGCTGCCCCACGCACGCCACCTGAATCGCCATATTTGGCTTTTTTAATCACAGGCACTTTAGCACTTCGCATTAAATGGGCGGGTAAGGCGTTTGGTAAGGCCTCATACAGATAATCAAAATTAGACAACCCGCCACCAAGAACGATTAAGTGCGGATCGAATGCGGTGATAATATTGCCAATCGAAATCGCTGCGAGTTCCACAAAAAGATCCACAAATTCCACCGCAGTTTTATCCTTGGCATAAAAGCGCTCAATAATGTCTTTGGCTGATAACTGTTCACCTTTTAAATCATGATATAACAATTCAAAACCACGACCCGATAAATAAGTGTCTAAACAGGCTTGATTGCCACAACCACAACGATAAATCGGCGCTTTGTCCCAACCGAGTAATTTTAAGGCGTGATAGTTTAATTGCAAATGGCCTAATTCGCCCGCCATGCCCACTTTGCCGGAATGTACTTTGCCGTTAAACACCAATCCGCCACCAAAACCCGTGCCTAAAATTAAACCTAACACAAAAGGATAGTGCTGATTTTCGCTGTCCCACGCCTCCGATAAGGCAAAGCAGTTGGCATCATTTTCCGCACGCACTTCTCGCCCTAATAATGCCGACAAATCTTGCAAAATCGGCTTGTTGTCGGCCACTCGAATATTGGTAATTTCCGCTAACCCTGTTTCACGGTTAACAAAACCCGGTAAGCCCAAACCTACCGTGCCTTTTTCGCCGAATTTTTGATCCGCCCGATTCACTAAATCCACAATCGCTTGCAACCATTGTTGATAGCTGTCTTTCGGGGTTTCAATGCGTTCGCTGTATTGTTTTTCTAACTGTGCATTAAAGGCCGCCAATTCAATTTTGGTGCCGCCAATATCTAATCCATATAACATAAAAAACTCCTGTTTTTTTTCACCGCACTATTTGACAAATAATAATCTATTTTGCTGAAAAATCTGTTTCTTTTCAAGATAAAAGAACATGACGGCATGGACAATCCAAGCGATCAAGGTGCTAATCAATAAATCAATCGGATGGTGCATGCCTAAACGTAAACGGCTCACCAACATCAATACCGACCACAACAATACGCCGACCACTAACACTTTAGAGGCAAAACGACAGCGCCCCATAAGTTGGGTAAAGCCCACCGCTAATAATAGCCAACTGGCGGCAAAAATCGTATGGCCTGATGGGAAAGAATAACCTGTTTCTCTTTCTCGGTGATGAACTAGCCAAGCGGGTGTTTCAGTTTTATTGGCATAAAATTGTCTGACAATCACCGCACGTTGTTCACGGGGTTGATCGTAAAAATAGTCCGTTGACACACCGCTTTGTTCTGCCAAGGCACTGACATAAGGACGAGGTTCCGCAAACACCGTTTTGGCAGCGGTTTTAATGCCTTGCGTGATCACCATCGAAATGGCCATAATGATCACCGCACTTATCCATTTTGATTTGCTGGAAAAAAGTGGCAAAAAACATAAGGCCAACACCGCACAACTTATCACCGCATAAGGCACACTGCCCGTTTCGGTTAACCCATATAAAATATGATCAAATGCGGTTAAATCACCATCACCTTGCCATTGCCATGAAAAAATCCACACAAAAAATGGCACAAGGCAAAGTAAAAAAGTATATAATGAAAGGCGTTTTAGCATAGCGGCTGTCCTATGTAATAAAGTATGTAATGAAATGTAATTGAGAAATCTATTCTATCACTAGAAAACTAAAAGCAAAATAAGGATTTATTTTATGGCGAAAATTCAGCTTGTGACTGAAGCCAATTTACCGACCGAATTCGGTATTTTTAAGATTGTCGGATTCGAATTCCCTGAGAACAAAAAAGAACATGTGGCCTTGGTGATGGGCGATATTCGAGATGGTCAACCGGTGTTGGCTCGTATTCATTCCGAATGTTTAACCGGCGATACGCTGTATAGTTTAAAATGCGATTGCGGTTTTCAACTCGCTAGCGCCTTGCGTCAAATCAGCGAAGAGGGCCGTGGCGTGTTGATTTATCACCGAGAAGAAGGCCGTGGCATTGGGTTAATTAACAAAATTCGGGCCTATGCCTTGCAAGATCAAGGCATGGATACCATTGAGGCCAATTTAGCCTTGGGGTTTGCCGCAGACGAACGTAATTTTGCGGTTTGTGCGGATATTTTTGCGTTATTAGGCGTTAATCAAGTACGCTTATTAACCAACAATCCGGCGAAAATTGAGACCATGAAAAAAGCGGGCATTAATGTGGTTGAACGAGTGCCATTAAACGTGGGGGAAAATCGTTACAACACCGCTTATTTAGACACCAAAGCGAAAAAAATGGGGCATTATATTGTGCATCATCAAGGCGAGGCGGAAAATAGCGAAAAACATTTTTTAAATTGTCCCCATTGTTTGTCGGAAATTCCATCCAAATAAGCCCCAATTTTATGACATAGATCACAAAATTTGTGACTAATTGCAAATTTTTATTGTTGCAAGATTGTTACAATTATAAAATAGCGGATTATTATTTCACATGCTTGTGATGTTTGTTTTTTGAAGGACACATAACTATGGCTACGCCACAAATTCTTATCGTTGAAGATGAAACAATTACGCGCAATACCTTAAAAAGTATTTTCCAAGCGGAAGGTTATCATACCTTTGAGGCTTGCGACGGTAATCAAATGCAACAAATTCTCGCCAACAAAGAAATCCATTTAATCGTGATGGATATTAATCTACCGGGTAAAAACGGCTTGATGTTAGCCCGTGAATTGCGTGAACACACCAAAACGGCACTGATGTTTTTAACCGGTCGTAATAACGAAGTGGATAAAATTCTCGGCCTAGAAATCGGCGCAGATGATTACATCACCAAACCGTTTAACCCAAGAGAATTAGCCATTCGGGCCCGTAATTTGTTACAACGTACCATGGGCGAGGAAAAAGACGATCCGAAAGTCGATACCTACCGTTTCAATGGTTGGACGTTAGATGTCAATCAACATGCGTTAATTAACCCAGAGGGCGACATTCTGAAATTACCACGCAGCGAATTTCGTGCCATGGTGCATTTCTGCCAAAACCCCGGCAAAATTCAAACCCGTGAAGAATTATTGAAAAAAATGACCGGCCGTGAATTGAAAGAAAATGATCGTACCGTGGATGTCACCATTCGTCGCATTCGTAAACATTTTGAAGATCATGCGGGGACACCCGAAATCATCTCCACCATTCATGGTGAGGGTTATCGTTTTTGTGGTCACTTAGAATAACCCCTTTCAAGCGACATTTAAGTGCGGTGAAAAATTTAGCCGAATTTTTACCGCACTTTTTCTTGATAATTCCCCTTGTTTATTTGTACATTGCCCCGATATTAGGTAGAATTGTCTTATCTTTTGAAATCAACGAAATACTATGACCAAGAAAAAAAATAAAGTCGGTTCCAATACTATTGCGTTAAATAAACGGGCTAGACACGAATATTTTATTGAAGAAGAAATTGAGGCGGGTCTTTCCCTGCAAGGTTGGGAAGTGAAATCCATGCGTGCGGGCAAAGCCAATATTAGTGACAGCTATGTGATTTTTAACAATGGAGAGGCCTATTTATTTGGGGCCACCATTCAACCCTTAAGCGTGGCCTCTACGCATATTGTGTGCGACCCTACTCGAACCCGTAAACTATTGTTAAGCAAACGAGAATTAGATAGCCTATTTGGCAAAGCAAATCGTGATGGATTCACCATTGTGGCCTTGTCACTGTATTGGAAAAATGCGTGGGCGAAAATTAAAATTGGCTTGGCCAAAGGCAAAAAATTACACGACAAACGTGACGATATTAAAGATCGTGAATGGAAAGTTCAAAAAGATCGTATTATGAAACATGCCCAGCGTGGCTAATCACTCATTTTTATTAACTACTTGGAGAATATGAATGGCACAGGATCAAGATCCTTGGGCAGCACCGGGAACGAATTCAGGCAATTCCTCGGCGCAAAAGCCAACTAATCAACCCACAGATGAACCGAAAAAATCGCAAGATAACGAGCAATCGCCGCCCGATTTAGAGGAGGCCTTTACCAATTTGCTGAAAAAATTATCCGGCAAAAATAAAGGTAATGGTTCAAATAATTCATCCAATAATAAATTACCCGAAATTAACGTCGGTAAATTATTGCCCCTTGCCGTTCTGGTTGGCGCCGTGGTGTGGGGATTAAGCGGTTTATATACGGTGAAAGAGGCTGAACGTGGCGTAGTAACACGTTTTGGTCAACTGCATGCGATTGTGCAACCGGGTTTAAACTGGAAACCGACCTTTGTGGATCAAGTGTTGCCGGTGAATGTTGAACAAGTCAAAGAGCTGAAAACCCAAGGCTCCATGCTCACGCAAGATGAAAACATGGTAAAAGTTGAATTAACCGTGCAATATCGTGTGCAAGATCCCGCCAAATTCTTATTCAGCGTGACCAATGCGGAAGATAGCTTAGGTCAAGCCACCGACAGTGCGTTGCGTTATGTGGTCGGTCACATGACCATGGATAATATTTTAACCACTGGCCGTTCCGTGGTGAGAGAAGATACGTGGAAAGCCCTTAATGAGATCATTAAGCCTTATGATATGGGCTTAGAAGTGATTGATGTAAACTTCCAGTCTGCTCGCCCACCGGAAGATGTGAAAGACGCCTTTGATGATGCCATTAAAGCTCAAGAAGATGAACAACGTTATATTCGTGAGGCAGAGGCTTATGCCCGTGAACGTGAGCCAATCGCTCGAGGCAATGCGCAACGTATTTTAGAAGAGGCCACGGCGTATAAAGAACAAATTGTGTTAGATGCCAAAGGGGAAGTGGAACGTTTTCAACGTTTGTTGCCAGAATTTAAGGCAGCGCCTGATGTATTAAAAGAACGCTTATATATTCAAACCATGGAAAATCTGATGGCCAAAACGCCAAAAGTGATGATGGATGCCGGCAATAATTTAACCGTGTTACCTATGGATCAGTTATTACGCCAGAAACCAGCGAGCGTGCCAGAAACGGATGTACAACGTTTTGAGAAAACCATTCCAAGCTCAAGTAATAGCAGTAATAATAGTGCGGTGAATTCTCAGCCAGTTTATAACGTGCCAAGCTCAACCAACAATAATCGCCAAGGGAGATTTAACTAATGCGTAAATATTTAACTTCCATTGTGATCGTATTAGCTTTGGTGCTTTATTCTAGCCTTGTGGTGGTACAAGAAGGCAGCCGTGGCATTATGTTACGTTTTGGCAAAGTGCAACGTGACGTCGATAACAAAGTCAAAGTCTATTCACCAGGTTTACACTTCAAAGTGCCGGTATTAGATAGCATGAAATTGCTTGACGCTCGAATTAAAACCTTAGACGGCCAAGCGGATCGTTTTGTCACCGTGGAGAAAAAAGACCTTTTAGTGGATTCCTATGTCAAATGGCGAATCAGCGATTTTGGCCGTTTCTTCACCACCACGGGCGGCGGTGATTACACCCAAGCCTCGAATTTATTACGCCGTAAAGTCAACGACCGTTTGCGTTCTGAAATTGGTTCCCGCACCATTAAAGACATTGTGTCTGGCACCCGTGGCGAATTAATGGCAGATGCGAAAAAATCCCTCAGTACAGGCCAAGACAGCACGGCAGAATTAGGGATTGAAGTCATTGATGTGCGAATTAAGCAAATTAATTTGCCGGATGAAGTGTCCTCCTCTATCTATCAACGTATGCGTGCCGAACGTGACGCCGTTGCCCGTGAACACCGCTCACAAGGGAAAGAAAAAGCCGCCTTTATTCAAGCAGATGTAGATCGTAAAGTCACGTTAATTACGGCCAATGCGAATAAAACCGCACAAACCTTACGAGGTGAGGGCGAGGCTACCGCAGCCAAATTATATTCTGATGCTTTTGCGCATGAAACCGAATTTTACAGTTTCTTACGCAGTCTAAAAGCCTATGAAAACAGCTTTGCGGGTTCGGATAACATGATGATCTTGAAACCAAATAGCGAATTTTTCCGCTATATGCAGGCACCGAAGAAATAATTTTAAAAAAGTCTAATCACTGGATTAGGCTTTTTTATTGAGCTTTAAACTAAAAAATAGTAAAGTATCTAGGTTGATTTTTTTAAACACTAACAGGAAATGATTATGGGAAAAAGTGTGGTTGTCCTCGGCGCCCAATGGGGTGACGAAGGAAAAGGCAAAATCGTTGATTTATTAACCGACCGAGTAAAATATGTGGTGCGCTATCAAGGCGGCCATAATGCGGGTCATACCTTAATTATCAATGGCGAGAAAACCGTATTGCGTTTAATTCCAAGCGGTATTTTACGTGAGGGTGTCACTTGCTTAATCGGTAACGGCGTGGTGCTTTCTCCCTCTGCTTTAATGCAAGAAATGGGCGAATTAGAAAGCCGTGGTATTAAAGTGCGTGAACGTTTATTGATTTCTGAAGCCTGTCCATTAATCTTGCCTTATCACGTGGCAATGGATCACGCTCGTGAGGCTGCCTTAGGCAATAATAAAATTGGCACCACTGGCCGTGGTATCGGCCCCGCTTATGAAGATAAAGTGGCGCGCCGTGGTTTACGTGTCAGCGATTTGTTTAACCGTGAAAAATTTGCGGAAAAACTGAAAACTATTTTAGATTACTATAATTTCCAACTGGTCCATTACTACAAAGCGGAACCCGTCGATTATCAAAAAACCTTAGATGACGTGATGGCCGTTGCCGACGTATTAATTGGCATGGTGGCAGACATCAGCACCCTATTAGATACCGCTCGCAAAAATGGCGACAACATTTTATTTGAGGGCGCACAAGGCACCATGTTAGATATTGACCACGGCACCTATCCGTTCGTCACCAGTTCAAATACCACAGCAGGTGGTGTAGCAACCGGTGCCGGCTTTGGCCCTCGTAATTTAGATTATATTTTAGGCATTATCAAAGCCTACTGTACCCGTGTGGGTGGTGGCCCATTTGCCACCGAATTATTTGATGATGTCGGTGCTGAAATTGCACGCAAAGGCAACGAATTTGGGGCAGTCACCGGTCGCCCACGCCGTTGTGGTTGGTTTGATGCCGTCGCCATGCGTCGTGCCATTCAAATTAACAGCATTTCAGGGTTCTGCATGACCAAATTGGACGTATTGGATGGCTTTGATGAAGTTAAAATCTGCGTTGGTTACAAATTACCAAACGGCGACGTGGTGGACTTCGCTCCCCTTTCTGCCAAAGACTGGGAGGGTGTTGAGCCAATTTATGAAAGCATGCCAGGTTGGAAAGAAAATACTTTCGGCGTCACGGATGTTAATCAATTACCGCAAGCTACCCGTGATTATGTCAAACGCATTGAACAAGTCACTGGCGTACCTGTGGCAATTCTGTCCACCGGCCCTGATCGTGTTCAAACCATGATTTTGCAAGATCCTTTTGCTGTTTAATCACCACCCACTCCCCCATTCTCCGCAATGGGGGACGACTTAGGATAAGCAATGCAAACAGAACGTTCGCAACAGACCCGCAGTTATCTTCTTAGCAAGATAACCCTAAAGTGGCTCTTTTATACCGTTATAAGCTTGCTCTTTATTGCGGTTCTAACACTTATCCTTATCGATCAATATGTCGGTTATAAAGTCCGTGATGATATTTACCAGAAAGTGGAAAACACACCGTATCGTCCTTATGCAGTGGTATTAGGTACGGCCAAATACGTCACCAAAAACGTCCCCAATCAATTCTATAATCATCGTCTAGAAAGCACTAAAGCCTTATTTGATGCGCAGAAGATTGACTATGTATTATTGAGTGGCGATAACCGTACTTTGCAATATAACGAACCTCGCACCATGCGACGGGATCTGATTAAAATGGGCATTGCCCCGCAATATTTATACCCCGATTATGCCGGCTTTCGCACCCTCGACAGCATTATTCGGGCTAAAGAAGTCTTTCATGCGGAACCCATGATTATCATCTCACAAGCATTCCATTGCGAACGGGCCTTATTTATTGCCCAATATCACCATATCAATGCCATCTGTTTTGCCGCAGACAATCCCGATATCTACACCCTCACCCGCTTTCGTGAAATTTTCGCCCGTTTCCTGATGGTATGGGAATTACTCACCGAAAAAAAACCGCACTTTTTGGGGGAACCAGAACCGCTACCGGTACCCTTAAATCGGTTGGCAACAGAAGAATAATGTGGGGAAAAATGGGGAATATTAGCTGCCGTTCAGTTTTTGTGCTTTATCCCCTCTCAACAGGTTAGACCAGATTTTAAACAATTTACCAAAACATCAGCAAACCCTGTTCGCATAAGCTAGCACAAGGTTTTTTATCGCATCATTCTGTCTTGTTAGCCGCATTATTCAATGTAAAGAAAATGTAAAGTACATTGTTTCTAATATGAATATTATTTAGAATGATCAACCTGTTTATTTAAAAAAATATAGGATACAGTATGTCGCATCAATCAATCAATCAATCAATCAATCAATCAATCAATCAATCAATCAATCAATCAAAAGCTAATTTAGCATTTAAATTAAGTCCAATTTTTCTTTCTTTATTTTTCGTTGCAAACTTTGCTCAAGCGGAATCGGTAACGACAATGCCTACCCTTATTGCCGATGCAAGTAACCCATCAATTCATATCAGCCCTGATGCTGCCACCAATCCAGAAGCACGCCGCTCCAATACGCCAAGACCCTCTGGATGTTTTGGGACGTATTTTTATACGAAAGATTCTGCCGTCCCCCATCCTGCTTTGAATAAGTACGTAACTAGCGATTCAAATGATGCCAGCAAAGGGATCTTAGCCAATCCAGCCAGTGAAAATCTTTTGATTGGGAATCTACCGGATTATACCTCAGGGTGGTTCTCAGCTATTAAAGAGGGCGATATTAAATATCAACAAATTGAGACCGCCGATAATACCACCATTAATGGCCATGTTTGTGCAATGCTTGTGAATACAGCCGTGAAAAACAGTACCGTCAATGGCAGTATTTATGTTGCTCATGGAGGGTTTACTGCCGAAAATATGACCCAAAATTTTGAAACCAATGGTATAATATGGCAACCAGATCATAGTGTACTCAGTGCAGATGCAGTCATTAAAGACTCCACCTTAACATTGTCCCCGAACGCACAATTTGGCGGTACGGCGGTTAGTGTGGTAGGTACACAGCGTGCTCAATCATTAACATTACAAAATACCAAGATCGATGCACCAAAGGGTAATGCAATATATGTTGGCGGGTATTATATACCTGTGACAAATGAGAAAATTCATCCGAGTAATGTGATTACCCTGAATATTAACGATAGTACCATTACTGCAAAAACATCTGCGATTTATTGGGATTCTCTTGCACAAACTTATAATAACCACGACACCATTAATATAAACCACAGTAAAATTATCCTCGATAGAGACATTGAATCTGATTTAGTGTATGACCGTAATTACCGAGAAAACGGCAGTAATATTGACATTAATATCAGTAATGGCAGTGAGGTATACGGTTTAATTACGCATGATGCTGTCAGTAATACAACTGGAGAGAAGACCAGTCACTATAATCTTTCTTTAAAAGACAGTACATGGACGATGCCAAGTTCTTATCGCTATTCCAGCTTAAAAACCTTAGATGTTAGCAACTCTACCATTGCTTTTGATGGCATTGACTACAGTGCGGATAATGAGCTTGGCTGGAAAGGCTTTGGACAGTTAGTGGTTCATCAAAACTTAACAGGTGATGCGATTTTTAGCTTGAATACTGACTTTACTCAAGAACTCTCTGATGTGATTGTGCTAAAAAATGAAGCGACTGGGGACTATAAATTAGTCATTAACGGTGTAGGTGACGTCGCCGATGAACCCAATGGTCAGGTAACCGTGGTAAAAGGAAATGAAAATAGTCATTCAGCAAAATTTACGTTAGCAGAAAAGGATTATGTGGATTCAGGAAAATATCGCTATCGCTTAGAGTTTGACGGCAATGACTGGGTGTTAAGAAATAAAGAGGGTGAATTAGTGCCTGTAGAGCCTGAAAAACCACAAGAAAACACTGATACCGCTTCCACAGATGACAGTGACGCAACAGAGAATCCGACTGCGCCAAATGCAGGTTCAACGGATACAGAGACGGCTGGCACTGTTGGCAATAATGCGACAGATAATCCTACTGCACCTGCTGCGCCAAACGCAGGTTCAACGGATACAGAGACTGCTAACTCAAATACAGGTTCAAGCGGCAACACTGCGAGTTCAACCTTGCAAGGATTAAATGGTTATAGTAATGCGTTAGTCTCTATCCGCCAAGCTGAATTACTCCACCTAGAACAAAGTTTGCACGATATTCATCACCGTTTGGGCGAATTAAAAGCAGGTAAAAACGACAATGTGTGGGTAAAATACCATTATACTCGTTTTAATTTTGCTAACACCGCCGTTTCCGATCGCTATAGAACCAATGGCTTTGACCAAGATTACAACAGCGTACAACTCGGTGCCGATTTCGCCGTAAACGATGATATCCGTGTGGGTGGATTCGTAGGAACAGCCTACTCAAGCATTGATTACAATGGTCAATATGGCAGCGCTAGCTTGCACAGTAACAATGTTGGTTTATATGCGACTTACCAAAACGAAAACGGCTGGTATTCTGACAATATCGTGAAATATGAACGTATCAAAGTAGAATCTGACTATTTGGATTCACATCATATCAACGGTTATACCTTGTCAACCGAATTAGGCAAAGCCTTTAAATTTGATGATTGGACTGTCACACCACATGTACAATTAATGTGGACAAAAACACAATCTAACGAAGCACAACCTGATATTTCAGCCTTGACTTCAAAAGCGGGTGTTCGTGTGGCAAAAGATCTTGTTATCAGCCCTGTCAGTCGCTTACAACCTTACATGGAAGTCAATGTGTTAAGCACACGTACTGACAATGATGATGTTTACGTAAACAACGTTGCCTTGAATGTGGCCTCTGCTCACACTCGTGTAGAAACGGCGGCAGGTTTCAATCTCACCTTTGGCAACCACCGTTTGGGCGCTGAAGTGAGCGTCGCCAACGGTAGCCGAGTAGATCAAGATATCGCAGCTCAAGCCGTGTATCGTTATCAGTGGTAAACGGAATATCTCGTTAATAAATAATAAAAGCACAGATCAAAATGATCTGTGCTTTTTGTTATCTCGAGGCAACGTTTAAAACAACGTTTAAAAAATACGGTTAATGGCGGTATTTAGCCTATCAATCGTGCCGCCGACTATCATTTGCCTGTTGTAATAACTGACGACTTTCTTTCATAAAGAGATCAGAATATTCACCAAACCACTGACTGACCTTATTAAAGGTATCAATAAAACCCTGTTTGTCGCCAGTTTCAAAGAATTTCAGGCTTTCCACATAGCTGTCTTTGAGGCTTTCAATCACAGCTAAATTTTCGGGTTTATCCATAATAATATCTGCATATAATCCACCATCTTGAGCAAATAAACGCCCGATCATGGCTAATTCTAAGCGATAAATGGGTGAAGACAAGGCTAATAAATTGGCTAATTTCACCGGTTGTTTGGATAAATGTAAGCCGTTGGCAAAAGTGGAAAAATGGCGTAAGGCTTGGATATAGGTCATGCTGTGATCGTGTTCCGCCGCCTCGACCTGATAAATTTTCGCCCCCCAAATCGCCATTTGCTCAAGCAACCATTGATAACGTTCTGGATAACGCCCATCACAACGCACAATGACCTGTTTTGCCATACTGGCAACATCAGGGCCGAACATAGGATGTAACCCCACAACTGCCCCATGATGGACTTCCAACATTTTTTGTAATGGCTGACGTTTAACCGAGGTTAAATCGGTGAGTAGCATATTTTCGGTTAAATAAGGTTGCAAGCGTTCAATGGTGTCTAAGGTATTGGCAATCGGTACACAGACAATGACCACATCAGTATTGGCCAAAATTTGATCCGCTCGTTGCCAATCTTGGCGCCCCAATATCTCCACGGTATAACCAGATAAACCTAAGAAACGCACAAATAATCCACCGAGTTTACCATTCCCCCCGACCACCACAATTTTTTTAATGTCAGGGTTAACGGTTTTAAAACCAAAATGATTTTCACTGGTGTAAGACTCCCGCATAAAACGGCGTAACACATCTTCAATTAAATCCGCTGGTACCCCGATTTTTTCCGCCTCTTGACGGCGAGCGGCTAACATATCTGCCTCCCGTTCAGGCACATAAATGGGCAAACCATGTTGATGTTTCACTTCACCGACTTTTTTCACCAACGCCAAACGTTTAGCAAACAGCTTAATCAGTTCGCCATCTACGCTATCAATTTCAGTTCTAATCTCTTTTAATACGTCCATTTTATCTTCCGTCAAGATTCAAGTGCGGTCTATTTTACTTGATTTTTTAAGCCATCTGCAATGTTATGTAATAAGCGTTCGGTGGTGTCCCAATCAATACACGCATCCGTAATTGACACGCCGTATTGCATTTCACTGACGGGCTGTTCTGCGGATTGATTGCCCGCATGAATGTTGCTTTCCAACATCAAACCAATAATCGAACGATTGCCATTAATCAACTGTTGTAACGCATTTTCTGCCACAGCGGGTTGTAAACGATAATCTTTATTGGAATTGGCATGGCTGCAATCGATCATAATCGCCGTTGCTAAGCCCGCTTTTTCTAATGCCTGTTCACATTGTTGAACAAATTCGGTTTGGTAATTCGGGGCTTTGCCACCACGTAAAATCACATGTCCATCAGGATTGCCCTCTGTATGCAATAAATTCACCTGTCCTTTTTGGTTAATCCCAATAAAACTATGTTGCATTGCGGCCGCTTTCATGGCATTAATGGCTGTTGCTAAACTGCCGTCCGTACCATTTTTAAAGCCAACGGGCATGGACAAGCCCGAGGCTAATTCACGGTGCGTTTGAGACTCAGTGGTTCTGGCTCCAATGGCTGACCAACTGAATAAATCCGCCAAGTATTGTGGGGTAATCGGATCCAATGCCTCTGTGGCGAGGGGTAAGCCCATTTCTGCTAAGTCCAGTAATAATTGACGAGCGATATGCAAGCCATTTTCCACATCAAAGGTACCATCAATTTTAGGATCGTTAATCAACCCTTTCCAACCCACGGTGGTACGAGGTTTCTCAAAATAGACTCGCATGACAATATACAATTGATCTTGCACGTCATCAGCCAATGCTTTTAAGCGTTTCGCATAATCCAATGCGGCCACGGGATCATGAATAGAACAAGGACCAATCACCACCAATAAACGGGGATCTTTTTTATGAATAATATTGGAAATATCTTGGCGGTGTTGCTCAATTTGATGACGTAAATGAGGAGATAAAGGCAATTTTTGCTTTAATTCACGTGGGGTAATTAACACTTTTTCATCGACGATATGGACATTATGAATACTATCTTTGTTCATTTTTATTTCCTTTTGTAAATTTATAATTACAGTTAATGTAAAAATAAAATTACATGATAAATTAAAAAATAGCAACCCATTTTTATAAAAAAATAAGGCGTATTTTAGATACGCCCTATTTTGAGTTTTATTCAGCTTAAAGTGCGGTCAAATTCTGTAACGTTTTCTCCCCCACTTGTGTCAACATATCCTTACGTTCTTGATCGCTAATCACATATAAATCACCAAATAATTGATGATCAATATCGGTAATCCCACAATAATTAAACAAACCATTGACCAAACACACATCCAATGCTTGTGCAAAGCCTTTGGCTTGATAAGCCTCTACGTTATTGCCGATATTAATAAACTGTTGCATTTTTTTACCTTGCAACAAACCAACCGAACCTTGTTCACTACTTTGATAAGCAAATCCATGGGTAAACACCCGATCTAAATAGCCTTTTAACATGGCGGGAAAACCCATCCACCATACGGGATAAACCAAGGTGATCAAATCCGCTTGTTGAATTAATTTCTGCTCATACAGCACTTCTTCAGGAATAATGCCTTGCCATGCGCCTTGCATTTCTTCTTGCGATAAGACAGGGTTAAAATTCATGGCGTAAAGGTTTCTCACCACCGTATTTGCGCCAAATTGCTCACTGCTTTTCACTACTTCATCCACAAGGGCTTTGGTGAAACTGTTGTTATTAGGGTGAGCAAAAATAATGACATGTTGTTTCATTGATTCACCTTTTGAACGATTAATGTGATGCCTTGTACACTCAGCACTTGAATGCTATCGCCGACGCATAGTTTGTCATGCTGTGCCGATTGAATCCGCCAAGTGGTATCACCAAAATGGCCTCGACCAATGCCATTATCATGGATTTCTTGAACAAATCCAACGCTGCCAAGCATGGCATGATCTCGTTGATTTAAGTGACTGCGTTTTTCATCAGACAGATCTTTTTTATGTTGATATTTCCACCAACCTAAACTTAATAACGTGGCCAAAATGGCGTAAATAATGCCTAAACTGGCCAGTGAAAAATCAGGGAAACATTTCATTAAGCCCGCCACAGCAATAGCGGCCAGTCCCCACCAAAGGAGGAAAATACCAGGTAATGCCAACTCTGCAATTAACAAGGCAAAACCCAGAATTAACCAATGCCATACTGTCCACGTTTCAAACCATTCCATGAATTATCCTTATTTTTTATCGCCCTTTAACAATTCCGCAATGCCGGCTACTGAACCTATCAAATTGCCCGCCTCTAACGGCATTAATACCACTTTGCTGTTGTTTGAACCGC
Organism: Lonepinella sp. BR2357; assembly: GCF_051851525.1. Lineage (NCBI taxonomy): Bacteria > Pseudomonadati > Pseudomonadota > Gammaproteobacteria > Pasteurellales > Pasteurellaceae > Lonepinella > Lonepinella sp. BR2357. The sequence continues at coordinate 45,039 of NZ_JBPDVG010000006.1, forward strand.
CAATATGTTTTAAGGCCTCGGTGTATTTTTGCGCAATAAAATAATTAATCGCTTTGGTATCGCCGTTGGTAATCGCCTCGGAGACCATTTGGGTCGCTTTGGCCTCGGCCTCCGCCGCACGTTCTCGAGCCTCCGCTTGTAAAATCGCCTCTTGTTTTTCCCCTTCCGCACGTAAAATACGAGATTGTTTTTCCCCTTCAGCACGTAAAATCTGCGCTTGACGAACCCCTTCCGCTTCTAACACTTCCGCCCGTTTATTCCGTTCCGCTTTCATTTGCGCATTCATGGCCTCGCTTAATTCACGTGGCGGACGCACATCTCGAATTTCAATCCGAGTGACTTTCACGCCCCAAGGATTAGTCGCCTCATCCACAATCGCCAATAAACGACCGTTAATACTATCACGTTGCGACAACATTTCATCCAGTTCCATACTCCCTAACACGGTACGAATATTAGTCATCACTAAATTGACTATCGCCTGTTCTAAATGATTCACTTCATACGCCGCACTACGGGCATCAATCACTTGTACAAAGCACACCGCATCAATGGACACATTAGCATTATCTTTGGAAATCACTTCTTGTGATGGAATGTCTAGCACCTGTTCCATCATATTAATTTTACGCCCAACCCGATCCACAAAAGGAATCACAAAGTTCAAACCCGGTGAAAGGGTTCGGGTATAACGCCCAAAACGCTCAATGGTCCAGTGATAACCTTGGGGTACGGTTTTTAAAGTTGAATATAAAATAAACGCAACTAAAGCAATAAAGACTATCGTTGCGACAGGTAAACCATCATAAAAATCCATCTTGTTCTCCTTTATAAACTAAATATCCCCTCTCCCTCTAGGAGAGGGCTAGGGTGAGGGTAAAACAATGCCATTCTACCCTCACCTCCCGAAAATCCTAAGGATTTTCTCCGTCCTCTCCCAAAGGGAGAGGCTGTAATAAAATACCATTTTACACCGCAGTTTGTACATATTGATAGCCATTTTCTTTTGGCACAAATTCAAAAATATGGGTAATACATTGTGGGGCGTCTTGATCTTGGTGGGATACAAATAATAACTGTGTGCCACTGTGTTTCACGAGCTGATCAATAAAGGATTTCACCAAGCGACGATTTAAGCCATCCAGACCTTGCAAAGGTTCATCCAAAATTAAAACTGGCGGATATTTCACCATGGCACGGGTAATTAACAACAAGCGTTGTTGTCCCCAAGACAGCGAACGAAATGGCTTTTTCGCCAATGGGGCTAAATTAATGCGTTCCAACCACTGCATGGCTTTCACGCGTAATGCGTCGGGAACACGTTGATACACACCAATGCTGTCAAAAAAACCAGAAATAATCACATCTAATACCGAGCAATTTACCCGATAATCCATGTGCAGTTGACTGCTAATATAACCCATTTTAGATTTAATTTCCCAAATAGTTTCTCCCGAACCTCGTTGACGTCCAAAGAGGCGAACAATGTTGCTGTAAGATTGCGGATGGTCGCCCGTCAGAATAGACAACAAGGTGGATTTTCCTGCACCGTTCGGCCCTTTGATCCACCAATGTTGTTGGGGTAATACTCGCCACGTTAATTGATCTAAAATGACTTTATCTGCATATTGAATAGTCACCTTTTCTAATTCAAAGTGCGGTGTATTTGGAGCAAGTTTTTGCGTGGGTTCGGTACATTCAGGGAGTGGCACATCCATCGCATTTTCGGCATATTGTAGCTGTTGGAAAATACTCTGCTGTTCTATTTCGGCCCGATTTCCCTGTAAAATCACTTCACAATGATCCAATAAGGCAATCTGTTTAGCGGCAGTAGGAATATCATTAAAACGATTGACGATCAGTAACAAACTGGTTTGTTGGGCTAATCTTTCCAGTAATTGTTGCCAATCTTGCACGGATTTTTGATCTAATCCCTCAAAAGGTTCATCTAAAATCAATAAATCTGGCTGTTGCACTAAGGTTTGTGCCAATAAGATTTTGCGGCTTTCGCCGGTGGAAAGGTGCATAAAAGGACGATCTAATAATGAGGTTATCCCCAATAATTCGGCATATTGATCACATAATGCCTCATTTCTCGACCCATTAAGAATGGTTTCACGGGCCGTTTTACCAAAATCATCCGGACTGACGCTGTCATTATTGCGTTCACGAAAGGTTTGTTCTAAGATTTTTTGCTGTTTTTCAAAAGAAAATTGCTGAATATGCTGAAAACTATTTTCATATTCTCCACTATAAACCGGTATTTTTCCCTCAATAGCCAGAGAAAATGCCGTTTTACCACTGCCATTACTCCCCACAACTACCCAGAAATCCCCTTGTCGAATTTGAAAGTGCGGTATTTTTAAACGATTTTTTTGTTGTAATAAAAATTCAGCTTGAATAATCTTGACTTGCTTCATTCCGTTTCCTTTTGCGAGTAACAATCCTTAGCCATAATATATCTGACAAACAAGCAAAAGAAAAGGCTAAACCTCAGTTTAGCCTTGCAATCAATCAAAATCTAAAATTATTTTTGATAGTAAGGTGTTGGGCCTTTAGGACCGGCAACTTTACTGGATTCAGATTGTTTTAACACAGTACCTGATGCTTTAATTTCTACACGACGGTTAGGACGTAAGCAATCACGCAATGCTTGGCCTTTTTCATTTTCACAAGCCACAACTTGGGATTTTTTACCATAGCCGACTGCGATAAACTGTGCATGAACACCTTTTTCAATTAAACGAGCTTTAACACGCTCTGCACGACGTTGAGATAAATTCAAGTTATAAGATTCAGAACCTAAACGGTCTGTATAACCCTCAACAGAAACCTCTTTTGCACCGGAGGCATTTAATTGTGCAGCTACGTTATCAACGACTTCTTTACCTTTCACAGTTAATACATCTTTATCGAAATCGAATAGGAAGTCACCGCTTAAGTTGAATGATGAATTACCATTACAGCCATTTGGATACCAGAAGAAACTTTGTGCATTCATGTTTTTGTCAAATAAGATTTTGTATTGACAAATTTTGTGTTCACCGTTTTCACGATAGTTAAATGCGTAATCCCATTCACGAACACCGTATAAACCTTCAGCAAAATGTGGACGACCTAACAAGTTGTATAATTGGTCTTTATTCATGCCACGTTCAACCATACGAACGTTGTCCCAGTTTGGCCATGAACCAAATTGAGAACCGTCGTGGTTAAATCTTGATTGGTCAATTTCAGGCCATACAAGATTTGCTACGGCTTGTTCTGCTGTATCACCAGCTGGTTGACCTTCATCAGTGATATTGCTTGAGTTTCCACAAGCAGCTAATGTGGTTGCAGCAACGGCTGATAATAAAAAATGTGATAATTTCATTCGTTTTACCTTAATAAATGTTTCTATAATCCTAATTGAATAGTTATAGTCAAAACCACATGATTTCAAATGCCGAAAACAAAGTAACAACATTAGCCATACATGAGCTCAACTATAATTCTGGAGCATGATAATATTAAATAGACAGAAAGTAAACCAAATTTCACTTTCTGTACTGGCCTTTTTGTAAAGAAAAGTAAATTTTATGACAAAAATGTCTTCTCATTACGTGTTAACCAACCCAATAAAAAGTTGTGCGTGCTTTCTTCCGTTTGCTTACCTAATTTTTGTAACAAAGATTTCTTCTGTTTATATTGCACGCCGAGTACAGATTTTTCACCCATCGCTTGCAAAATCACATCATCGCTGGTAGCAATTTCATCGATCAAATGTAAATCCAAAGCTTGTTGACCAAACCAATGTTCACCCGTGGCAATTTTCGCCACATCTAACTGCGGTCGATGTTGTGCCACAAATTGTTTAAATAATTCATGGGTTTCTTCCAATTCTTGTTGGAATTTTTGTTTGCCCTTTTCAGTGTTTTCACCCAAAATAGTCACCGTGCGTTTATATTCACCAGCCGTCATCACATCGACATCGACATCGTGTTTCTTCAATAAACGATGAATATTCGGAATCTGTGCTACCACCCCAACAGAACCAATAATCGCAAAGGGAGCAGAAATAATACGATCTGCCACACAAGCCATCATATACCCCCCACTGGCTGCCACTTTATCCACCACCACCGTGAGTTTAATCCCTTTTTGTTTTAAACGAGCAAGCTGTGAAGCCGCTAAACCGTAGCCATGCACTACGCCACCTGGGCTTTCTAAACGTAATAACACTTCATCTTTTGCAGGATCGGCTACTTGCAAAATGGCACTAATTTCTTCACGTAATGCCGTGGTTTCAGATGCCTGAATATCGCCTTTAAACTTCAACACATACAAAGTCGGTTTCGCATCTTGTTCGACAACTTCACCTTTTTTACGTTTGGCTTTCAAGGCTTTCGCTTTAGCTTTTTCCGCCTTTTTCTCGGCTTTTTCTTGCTCTTTTAATTCATCTTCCGTTAAATGAAAATCACGCAATTTTTTGCTGTTATCCTCATATTGTTCCGATAAATCGGTAATCTCTAATTCCCCATGGGAATGAGCAGATTTCTCTTTTAACGCCATAATCACGGCGACGATCCCAGCAATCACTAATAAAATGGTTAAAATTTCTAAAATAAAAATCCCATAACCAATTGCAACTTCAGACCACATCTATGTTGTTTCTCCTATAAAAAATCCATTAAAATACACCGCACTTTCGGGAAGCTAAACTCAATCCTAACTACGCAACCCAATACCACGGCTAATCAAATAATAAGCCATTCCGTATAACACGGAAATAAACAATATCAATACCGTAAATGTATAAACCAAAGGCACATCACTTATGCCTAAAAAACCATAACGAAAACCATTAATCATATACATAATCGGATTGAGTTTCGATACCCCTTGCCAAAAAGGCGGTAACAGGGAAATCGAATAAAATACCCCACCTAAATAGGTTAACGGTGTTAACACAAAGGTCGGAATAATACTGATATCATCAAAAGATTGGGCAAAAACCGCATTTATCAAGCCCCCTAAAGAAAAAGTCGCTGTGGTAAATAACAAGGTTAAGGCAATCACACCCCAAGAATGAATATCAAAAGATACAAAAAATAATGACACCATGGTGACTAATATCCCGACCAATAACCCACGCACCATACCACCTGCCATATAGCCGAAAATAATAATATGGGGAGATACTGGCGAAATCAGCAGTTCTTCCACGTTATGTGCAAATTTCGTGCTATAAAAAGAAGATGCCACATTACCAAAAGAATTGGTTAATGATGACATCATAATCAAACCAGGCACAATAAATTGCATATAACTAAAGCCTGCCATATCACCAATTCGACTACCGATTAACTGCCCAAAAATCACAAAATATAAAGTCATGGTGATCACCGGCGGCACCAATGTTTGCACCCAAATTCGCATAAAACGGCGAATTTCTTTGCGTAGAATGGTATAAAATGCGACCCACATTAATTGCATGTTATTTCTCCTCTGTCACGGGTTTATTTAACGCCATTCGGACAAATAATTCTTCCAAGCGGTTGGCTTTATTTCGCATACTGAGTACCTGTACTTGTTGATCAGCCAGTTGAATAAACAGGGAATTTAGCCCCTGTTCTCGGTGAACTTCGACTTCAATAGAACATTGTTCTAAGGCGGTTATTTTGTAATCTTTAATTTGTGACAACGTCGCATTTTTATCCAAATCCAGAATAAAGGTTTCGGTTTCCAGTTTCGCCAGCAAATCTTTCATTGCCATATTTTGCACTAATCGCCCTTGCTGAATAATCCCAATATGGCGACATAACATTTCCGCTTCTTCTAAATAATGCGTGGTTAAAATAATGGTGGTGCCTTGCTGATTAATTTCCGCCAAAAACGTCCACAGGCTACGGCGTAATTCAATATCCACGCCTGCGGTGGGTTCATCTAAAATCAATAATTTAGGTTGGTGCATTAAAGCCCGAGCAATCATCAAACGGCGTTTCATCCCCCCTGATAATCTTCTCGCTTGCTGATGACGTTTATCCCATAAATCTAATCGCTTTAACCAAGTTTCAGCACGTTGCAAAGCCTCCGCTCGCACAATGCCATAATAACCCGCTTGATTAATTAAAATATCAATCACGTTCTCAAACTGGTTAAAATTAAATTCTTGTGGCACTAACCCAATACATTGTTTCACTTGATTCAGCTGTTGATCTAAATCATAGCCAAACACTTTTACCGTGCCACTGGTTTTATTCACCAACGAGCTGATAATGCCGATAGTCGTCGATTTCCCAGCCCCATTATGTCCAAGCAACGCATAAAAATCACCACGTTCTACGGTTAAGTCAATCCCCTGTAACGCTTTCACGCCATTTTTATACGACTTCGTTAAGCCTTTTATTTCTAATGCAAACATCCGCATCGTCCCTTGTTCTAACATAAGCTAGCTATCATACCGTTTTTTCCAAACTCAAGCAAAAAACACCGCACTTTTTTCTTATTCAAGCAATGAAATCTTTTTTCATCACTTTCGATTCAAGCGAAAAAGATTATTGCATGTTGTGCAAAAAAAAACAATGTTAGTATGTAATCCATTCAAAATAGCTATCCAATTAACAGGATTTATCTATATTGCTATAAATTTCTAAGGTTGTTATTTATGCTGTCAATTTCTCAAAACCCCTATCGCATCATTGGCGTGGTGGCCAATGTGTCGGAAAAAGAATTACTCAAACAAAAGAACAAAATCAAAGCCTTTGCTCGCACGGGCAAAATTCCCGATTTTGAGTTGGATTTTCCACCTTTGCCAACCATTTCTCGCACCACCGAAAGCATTGATCATGCCTTTTCACAAATTGAATTGGCAGAAGACAAAGTGTTTCAAGCGTTGTTTTGGTTGGTCAATCTTAATGCCTTTGATAATGTGATCATCGAAAAATTAAAATCGCAAGATTCTGAACTCATTCAAGATGCCTTGGGTACTTTAGAAAATTTGTGCAACCATACGCAAATCAATCAAAACAATTTTTCACGTTATAACAATGCTTCAACGGTTCTATTATTACAAGGCATAGAAGTGGCTTCCGCCGTGCGATTAAAATATGAGTTACTCAATTCTAGCTATTTTGATGACTTTATTTTAGCCATTGCCGATAAAACCGTTTTACCGCAAAAACAAAAGCTCATTGAGCGATTTACCGATAAATTAATCAGTGAATTTCAAAAAAATCATGAACCCTATCGAATTATTTCTTTTTTCAAAAAATCACCTGAAGAGATTCAGAGAAAAGTAAAAAACCTATTGACCGCAGATAAAGTGCATAAAATTGAGCATGCAATTGAAATTTGTGAACAAAAAAGAAAAAACAATCCGAGTGAAGCGAATAATTTTGCTTATACGTTAATAGAATTGAGAAATGATGTTGCAAATTTAGCTCGTATTTTTGGCAAGAAAGATGTTGCTTTTAATATGTTATCGGATAATTTCGCTGATGAAATTCGATCCTGTGCAGTATCCTATTTTAATGAACAAGATGAACCTGAACTTTATGTTTATGAAGAATGTTTAGAGTTATTTAGCCTAGCACGAGATTTTGCCAAAAATCCGCAAACCATTCAACGCTTAGATAATGAAATTAGTCAGTTTGAAGAGAGTGTAAAAAATTATCATCAAAATAAGAAAGTAAATAATACGGTTCCACGAATTATTGAAAAAACTGAACAACTGAAAAATAAACCTTATATCAATATTATTGATGTAGATAAATACTTAGATGACACTTTACCTTTATTAAGAGAGTTAAAAGGCACTGAAACACATGCTCTTATGGTTAATATTGTTGCATCTGTCGCAATGGGAAAAACAATCGTTCTTGTCAATCGTTCAAATTCAAATGTTAGACAAGCAACTCAAATCTTTAATGCTTTAAATACACAAACTGATTATATGGATTATGAGTTAAGAGCACATTTCCGTAAGAACTATGAAGAATTGAAGAAAATGAATGCTGGAAGAAATAGTGTTTCATATTCTAATTCATCAAGTGATTCAGGTGATATTGAAATGGATGCGATATGCTTGATAGTGAAAATAATTATTGGAGCTATAATTCTTATTAACTTATTTAGCCATTAAATAATAAATTATGTGGAGAAAACATGAAAAAACTATTACTATTATTCACTATTCCTTGCATTGCTTTAGCTGATGTGAATACTGATAACTACAGCCTTAAATTAAACGAGCTATCACAAAAAAATACACAATTGCAAACAAGAGTAAATAAACAGCAAAAAGAAATTACTTATATTACAGTAAAATTAAATCAACAGAAAAAAGTCGACACGGAATTACGCTCAAAACAAGAACGTACCGAAAAAGCCTTATTGCAACTGCAAGATAAATTAAATCTTATCCAGCAAGATACTGCAAAACAATATCAAGCCCATCAACAAAGCCAACAAAAAGTGCAAACCGATGTGGCACAAATTGAAACCCAGTTGGCGAGTTCCAATCAATCTTTGGCGACACTTGGCACTGATTTAAAACAAGATTTAAACCAAAATCAGCTTTATACCCTGATTGGTTTTGGCACAACAGGCATTTTATTGATTTTATTAGCCGGCTATTTTATTGCTCGTATTAAACGCAATAAACAAGATGCAGTGAGCTTAATTGAAAACACAAGAAAAAAATTAGAACAAGAAACCATTCAATTAGATACGAAATTAATTGAATTGCTCGAAAATAAATTCACTGTTTCGCAATATCAACCTGAAACTAAAGCCGCTGAACCCGATCATTCTTTAGCCTTAAAAGTTGCCGATGAAATTGTGCGGATTCAGAAAAATATTAGCCAAATGGATCAGGGAACCAAAGGATTAAAACAACTTACCGCATCCATTAAACGTATTCAAGCCAATTTCTTAGCTAACGGCTATGAATTAGTGGATATGCTTGGGCAAGAATATAACAACGGTATGAAAGTCATTGCGGAATTTATTCCTAGTGATGACATTGAAACCGGCAAACAAATCATTACTCGTATTATTAAACCGCAAGTGAATTTCAATGGCATTATGATTCAATCGGCTCAAATTGAAGTGAGTGTAGGCGAATAAAAATAAACAAATAATTTAAATTAATAAGGATAACAACATGAGAACTAAAATTGATTATGGTATTGACTTAGGTACGACTAACTCTGCGATTTCTCGTATGGAAAATGGCGAAATTGTCATTAAAAAAACTGACCGCTTAAAAGATACCATGCCAAGCTGTATCTTTGTGAATAAAAAGAAGACCATTGAAGCGGGCGATTCGGCATTTAATAGTTTGAAACGCACCAAACTCAGTGCGATGAAAAATTGGGACGAAGAAACCAATGCGTTTATTGAATTTAAACGCACTATGGGAACGGATAAAACCTATTATAGTCCCGCCTTTGGCAAAGAGTTCAGCTCGGAAGAATTATCTGCCGAAGTATTGAAAGCGTTAAAATCCTTTATTAAAGATGAAAATATTAACGCCGCCGTGATCACTATTCCTGCTGCATTTAAAAATAACCAAATTGATGCCACTCGCCGTGCAGCAAAATTAGCTGGCATTGAACATATTGAAGTATTGCAAGAACCGGTGGCAGCGGCGACCGCCTATGGTTTAGAAAATAATAACAAAGATGGCTTTTGGTTGGTGTTTGACTTTGGTGGTGGCACATTTGATGCGGCTTTATTAAAAGTGGAAGATGGCATTATGAAAGTGACGGATACCGAAGGGGATAATTATCTCGGCGGTAAAAACCTGGATTTCGCCATTGTGGATGAGATTATTTTGCCTTATTTGCAACAGCATTATGACATTGATTCCATTTTGGCAGATGACGAAAAAAAACAAATTTTGCGTAATGCCATGAAGTTTTATGCGGAAGAAACCAAAATTGCCCTATCTTTTAATGCGACCCATAATATTTTGTCCGATTTAGGCGATATTCCGGGTGAAGATGATAATGGCGAAGAATTTGAATTAGATATTACCGTCACGCAATCTGATCTTGAAAAGGTCTTCGCCCCAATTTTCCAAAAAGCCATTGATATTTGCAAAACCTTGTTAAAACGCAATTCCATGACAGGGGCGGATTTAGCCACCTTAATTTTAGTGGGTGGCCCAACCTTTTCACCGATTTTGCGTAGCATGTTAGAAAAACAAATTTGCAAACCAGACACCAGCGTTGACCCAATGACCGTGGTGTCTAAAGGAGCAGCCTTATATGCGTCCACGGTGGACATTTCAGAAAACGTCAAAGAACAATCTCGAGATCGTCTCAAAATTCAGTTAGACATCAGCCACGAAACCTCCAGTGTGGAATTGGAAGAATATGTTACCGTTCGCATTTTGGAAGACAAAACCGATGGCGATATTCCTGATGAAGTGTTTGCTGAAATTACTCGTCAAGACAATGCTTGGTCAAGTGGCAAAGTGAAATTACATCGCACTGGCGAAGTGATTGAAACCCAGTTAGTCGCAGGAAAAAATAATGGCTTTGAAGTGATTCTGTACGATAACAAAGGCAATATTTTAGCCAGCGAGCCGAAAAACTTTAATATTATTCAAGGCATGGCGGGCATTAATAGCATGCAAGTGTTGCCTTATAACTTTGGGATTGAAGTGCAAGATCGGATAACTGGCAAACGTGTATTTACCCAAATTCAAGGCTTAGAACGTAATAAATCCTTGCCAGTAACGGGGACGAGAAATGGCTTAAAAACCCAACAAGCCATTCGCCCCGGTATGGAACAAGATTTTATTACCATTCCACTTTATCAAGGTGAACACAGTGCTGACCGAACTCGTGCGGAATATAATGAACACGTTTATGATGTGGTCATTTCTGGCTTAGATTTACCCGCACTTTTGCCAGAAAACTCTGATGTAGATTTGACCATTAGCTTGGATAGATCGCAAAAAATTGTGGTGCAAGCCTATTTTCCTTATTTAGATCACACAGCGGAAATTAATATTCCAGAACGTAAACAATCTATTGAAAATGAATGGCTGGAAGAAAAAATTGAAGAAGCCAAAAGTGATTTGTTCAATTTGAGAATGAATAATCATTCCCCACGCATTGATCGCTTGAATGATCAACTCAATCAAGTGGAAAACGATTTGGAAAATAACCCAAATGATATTGATAATAAACAAAAAGTGCTATCTGATTTACGCAAAGTGTTAAAAGAATTGGATACCCATTTAGATCAATCGGATTGGGAAATGAAAAAACAAGAGCTTGATGAGCTATTTGAAAAAATTAAACATTCGGCTCAGAAAGTAAATGATGCTAGTATTCAGCAATCGCTTCGACAATTTGAAGAACAAATTCAAGACGTTAATCGTTCGCAAGATATCAAATTGGCGGATAAATTATTAGAAGCGATGCGATCCCTTGATATGCAAATTAATCTCGTTGAATATATTGTTGGATTTATTTGTTACGCAGATAATTCATTTGATGAAATTCACTGGTTCAACCGTACGCAAGCAAGACGTTTGGTGGATATTGGTTTACGTCAAATTCATAATAATGACGATATCAATCAACTTCATCAAACTGTGGCTGAGTTAATTAATTTAATGCCAAGAGATGAAATTGAAAATAGTCCACAAAATAATAGTTCTATTTTAATTGGATAATTCACATAACAAGGTCTATAGACGTTTAGGTTTATAGACCCTTTTTTATTTTAAATAAAGATGATGACTACCTACTTTTTTAAACAAAACGATCTCATTAATCAACAATATCTCGTGAAGTTTCCGCTATCTTTGCATGAAGACTATCAAACTTACCGAGTGCAAACCAACGAACATAAAACGCAAATTTTGCGGATTTTCAACCACGAAAAAGCGATGAAATATGTTTCGCCAAGCCTGTTTTTACTTCAACATCCCAATGTAGAGAAAATCACGCAATCGGGTGAAATTTACCACGAAAATCAGGCTTATCCCTTTTTATTAACGGATTTTTATGCGGGTGAATCTTTAAAAAGTAAAATCACTCGAGAAAAAACATTGGGATCGGTGCGAGCGATTAATCTGATGTTAGGTATTTTAAATGGATTGAAATATCTGGCAAAACAGCAATTATCTATTTTACCTGATGAACTACATGCAGAAAATATTCTCGTGCAGCAAACCAAAACCACGGAAATCGCCAAACTCATTCGATTAAATTTTATATTGACAGAAAATAGCGATAATTTCACCGCACTTTCAATTTCATTAGGCAAACTTTTCTATTTTATGCTGACGGCAGAATACTACACAACATACAGTGAATTGCAGGGAAACTCTTTTATTAATCGAAAACTCATCATTGTGTTAGAACGATTATTAGGCGTATCCAAACTTGCTCCATTTAAAAATATTGATGAAATTATTCTCGCTTTAAATGCCGATCTTTTTGATTATGAAGATTATAAAAATGAGCCTAAATTTACGCCAAGTATTACTTCAAATAATAAAGCGAATAATCCAAATAAAAAATACGGTTTTGAAGCCATTGCAGGTATGGCAAAATTAAAAGAAATGATCAAATTAGATGTAATCGATGCGTTAAATAATAAAGAAAAATACGAAAAATATGGCTTATCTATTCCCAACGGTATTTTGCTTTATGGCCCACCAGGTTGTGGTAAAACGTTCTTTGCGGAAAAAATGGCAGAAGAAATCGGTTTTAAATTCTATCAATTAAAGCCTTCGGATATTCAAAGTAAATGGGTGAACGCTTCGCAAGAAAATGTCAAAGCCTTATTTAAAGAAGCGGAAGAAAATGCCCCGAGTATTTTGTTTATTGATGAATTGGATGCCATTGTACCAAGCCGAGATTCGGACAATATCAGCCATATGAATACGGCGGTCGTCAATGAATTTTTAGCTCAGATGAACAATTGCGGTGAACGCAACATTTTTATTATTGGTGCGACCAACCGCCCTGATGCCATTGATACTGCGATTTTGCGAACAGGGCGATTAGATAAACATATTTTCTTACCGTTGCCAGATAGGGAAGCAAGAATTAATCTTTTTGAAATTTATTTAAAAAATCGACCGCTTGAAAAACAAATTGATTATGCCTTATTGGCAGAAAAAACCGACAATTACACGGCTAGCGATATTAAATTTATTTGTGATGAAGCCGCTAGACAGGCGTTAAAAACCGACACGATGCTCAACTTGAAATTGTTATTAAACACCATTGAAGCGGTACAGCCGTCATTGTCTCAGGCAGAAATTGAAAAATATCAAGATATTGAAGCAAAATTCAACTCAAAATCAACACAAAATAAAGAGACTAAAATATTTGGGTTCTAAATCCAATAATTTAGGGATTGTTGATATTTTGGTTTACACACCCTGCCATCAAGTATATACTCTTGCTAAATACAAAAACAAAAGGAGCATAAAATGGTTGAAGCCTCTGTTTTTATTACTAATCGCACGCAAGCTGTGCGTTTGCCTGCGGAAGTGCGATTTGATGAAAGTGTAAAAAAAGTCGCCGTGCGAGTGGTTGGGCAAGAACGTATTTTGACCCCATTAGATCAAATGTGGGAGAGCTTTTTCCTGTCACCTAATAGAGTCAGTGATGATTTTATGAATGAGCGTGATCAGGGTGTGCAACCTGAGCGTGAGAATTTTTAATTGGGAAAAACAATGCTGAAATATATGCTAGATACCAATATGGTGATTTATGTCATCAAACGCCGTCCACTTGAAGTGTTGAATATGTTTAATCTCAACATTGGACGAATGTGTGTGAGTAGCATTACCGTTGGCGAGTTGTATTATGGTGCAGAAAAAAGTGCTTATCCTGAGCGTAATTTGAGTGTGATTGATGACTTTCTTTCTCGCCTAAAAGTCGTAGATTACACGCCCAAAAATGCCGCCCATTATGGCAATATTAAAGCCGAATTAAGCAAACAAGGTAATCTTATCGGTGAAAATGATCTGCATATTGCCGCTCACGCTCGTAGTGAAGGATTGATTTTGGTAAGTAATAATCTGCGAGAATTTGAGCGAGTTTCAGGATTAATCACCCAAAATTGGATTAAAGAATAAAAGCATAACAAGCCTATTTCAACACTCTCGTGAAATAACACAAAAATCCCTTGACAAAATTCTTTTGTACTAGTTTAATAGTACAAAATTCATTTTCATAAACCATAAGGATAGCTTATGTTTCAACCTTATATTCAAGTTCTCCATCAACAGGTCGCCTATTATAACGATCTCGTGCCTGTTTTTAATACGCTCTGCCCAGAAAAATCTAACAGCCTATTATTAGAAAGTGCGGAGATTTCAAGCAAAAATAGTTTAAAAAGTTTATTATTAATCAACGCCGCAGTCAAAATTACCTGCCAAGGGCAATACGTCACATTTCAAGCCTTAACAGCTAACGGAAATACCGTTTTAATTCACCTTGAACAAAAGTTACAGGGTTTAGCTACACTCACAAAACTTAATCAAACTACCCTACAAGCAGAATTTGCAGCACTCGATCAAAATCTTGATGAAGACAGCAAATTACAATCTGCCACCGTGTTTGACGGACTTCGTCAAATTGCTACGCTTTATTCTCATAGTCAAACACCCATTTTTTTAGGCGGATTATTTGCCTATGATTTAGTGGCAAATTTTATTCCAATGGACGGTATTCAGTTACAAGATGATGGTTTAACCTGCCCCGATTATGTCTTTTATCTAGCAGAAAATTTACTGCGTTTTGATCACCCAACCCAACAGGCGACATTGCAAACTTTCTGTTTTAATTCCAAAGCATTAGCGGATTTGCAACAAAGTGCGGTGAAAATTTCGCAAGATTTACAGAATTTGAAACCGTTACCCGCCATTCAAAAAGCGGATACGCAGGTACAAATTAATCACGATGATGACAAATTTAAACAAATTATCACCGCACTTAAACGTCATATTTATGACGGTGATGTATTCCAAATCGTGCCATCTCGCCGTTTTTCGTTACCTTGTCCCAATACGCTTGCAACCTATCGTCAGTTAAAATTGAACAATCCAAGTCCCTATATGTTCTTTATGCAAGATGATGAATTTACCCTATTCGGTGCATCACCTGAAAGTGCATTAAAATATTCAGCGGAAAATCGCCAGTTGGAAATTTACCCGATTGCAGGATCTCGCCCACGGGGATTTGATGCCAATGGTCAGATCGATCCTGAACTTGATGCTCGTTTAGAATTAGAAATGCGATTAGATCATAAAGAATTAGCCGAACATTTGATGTTGGTAGATTTAGCTCGCAACGATATTGCTCGAGTCTGCGAAAGTGGTACACGTCAAGTGTGTGATTTAATGCAGGTCGATCGCTATTCACATATTATGCACTTGGTTTCTCGTGTAGTGGGTAAACTTCGCCCTGAATTAGATGCCTTACATGCTTATCAAGCCTGTATGAATATGGGAACGCTGACAGGTGCGCCGAAAATTAAAGCCATGCAGTTGATTTATCAATTTGAGCAAGAAAAACGCCATAGCTACGGCGGTGCAGTGGGCTATTTAGGTTCAGACGGTAATTTCGACACTTGCATTGTGATTCGTTCCGCCTTTGTACAAAATGGCATAGCACACGTGCAAGCAGGCTGTGGCGAAGTGTTGGATTCCGATCCACAAATGGAAGCGGACGAAACTCGTCATAAAGCTCGTGCGGTGTTAAATACCATTATTCAAACTAACCAACTCGCATAAGGAACAAATTATGGCAACTATCGTATTTTTAGACAATTTTGATTCCTTTACTTACAATCTGGTGGATCAATTCCGCACGCTGGGGCATAACGTAAAAATCTATCGCAATGACTGCGAGCTGGATTTTTTAACCAAAATCTGCCTTGAACCTGATAGTATTTTGGCACTCTCTCCTGGACCTGGCACCCCTGCTGAGGCAGGTAATATGCTTGCCTTAATTGAGAAAGTCAAAAATCAAGTGCCGATTATTGGGATTTGTTTAGGACATCAAGCCTTAATTGAATCTTTCGGTGGCAAGGTGGTTCATGCAGGTGAAGTGTTACATGGCAAAGTGTCAAAAATCAACCATGATGAACAAGCCATGTTTAAGGATTTACCTAATCCGATGCCCGTGGCTCGCTATCATTCCCTCATGGGAACCGAATTACCCGATGAATTAATCGTCAATGCAGAATATAACCATATTATTATGGCAATTCGTCACCGCACCTTGCCAATTTGTGCCTTTCAATTTCACCCTGAAAGTATTTTAACTGTTCAAGGTGGAAAATTATTAGAAAATTCAATTCATTGGTTAGTTAACCGATAAGAGGAAATTATGATTATTGTTTATGGTTTAAAACACACGCTTGCACCACGAAAACAGCAGATTATGCAGGCAATTTACGATTGCTTAAATATGCAACTGGATATTCCCCCACGTAAACATACTTTACGTTTTATCGGCTTAGAACGAGAAGATTTTTTCTGTCCTGAGGGGCGAACAGACGATTTTATTGTGGTTGAAATTAACCTGATGCAAGGGCGTTCTGAAGATACCAAAAAACGGCTAATAAAAATGCTGTTCTGTGAATTGGAACAACGGGCGGATATTAATGCCATTGATGTGGAAATCACCATTAAAGAACAACCGCCACATTGTTGGGGTTTCCGTGGTATGACAGGCGATGAAGCCAACGACTTAGCTTATAGTATTTATCGTTAAGGAAAGTATTATGCAAACTGAACAACTATTATCCCAACTCTTTGAAGAACAAACATTAAGCCAAAAACAAGCAGAACAACTATTTAACGCTGTTATGCACGGCGAATTAGCCAATGAACAATTAGCAGGGGCATTAATTGCCTTAAAATTACGTGGTGAAACACCAGAAGAAATCAGTGGTGCAGTCAATGCTGTGGTGGCAAATGCTCAACATTTCCCTACCCCACATTATGATTTTGCCGATATTGTCGGAACAGGTGGAGATGGTGCCAACACCATTAATATTTCCACTGCCTCTGCCATTGTGGCTGCCAGTCTTGGTTTTAAAGTTGCCAAACACGGCAATCGTAGTGTATCGAGCAAAACTGGGGCGAGTGATGTACTGAGTGCGTTAGGGGTAAATATTGGAATGCCTGCTGAAACCGCACGCAAGGCGTTAGATGAAACCAATATCTGCTTTTTATGGGCGCAACAATATCATCAAGGTTTTAAATATGCCGCTCCAGTTCGCCAAGCCTTGAAAACTCGCACATTGTTTAACATTCTTGGTCCATTATGTAACCCTGCTCGCCCAACGCATCAATTATTAGGGGTGTATTCGCCAGATTTAATTAAACCCTATGCGGAAACGGTAGTCCGTTTAGGCGGTAAAAATACCATTGTGGTACATGGTTCTGGTTTAGATGAAGTGGCGATTCACGGCAAAACCGATGTGGCAGAAATACGTCACGGCGAGATTACTTATTACAGCGTAACCCCTTATGATTTCGGTTTTGAACCACAACCACTAGAAAGCCTACGTGGGGGAGAACCCGCAGAAAATGCACAATTTCTCACCGCACTTTTACAAGGCAAAGGCAAAGCCGAACACGTTCAAGCCGTGGCAATGAACGTAGCCATGTTAATGAAAGTGTTTGGTCATCAAGATTTAAAAGCCAATGCGGAACAGGTGCTTGGCGTGATAACTAGCGGTAAACCTTATGAAACATTATTGACATTGACGAAATATTAAGATTATTTTACCCTCACCCTAGCCCTCTCCCAGAGGGAGAGGGAATAATATAGGGTATTGAAATGAAATAAATTAAATTTTGAATTATCCCTCTGAACATCCCCTCTCCCCTTGGGAGAGGGCTAGGGTGAGGGTAAAACCACGAGTAAACAAAATGAAAATCAACAAAAACGCCCCCACCATTCTCCAAAAAATCGTACTCGATAAATTGGACTGGGTAAAACAGAAAAAAACCGAATTTCCGCTAAGTGAATTTCAACAAAAAATCACCCATTCTGACCGCAGTTTTTATCAAGCATTAGCACAAGGCAATCATCAACAACCTGCTTTTATTTTAGAATGTAAAAAAGCCTCGCCGTCTAAAGGCTTAATTCGTGCCGAATTTAATTTGGCAGAGATTGCCAATGTGTATAAACATTATGCGACTGCTGTTTCTGTACTGACTGATGAAAAATATTTCCAAGGCGATTTTGCTTATATTCAGCAAGTGCGAAATATCGTCAGCCAGCCCGTGTTATGCAAAGATTTTATGGTCGATGAATATCAAGTTTATCTCGCCCGATTCCATCAAGCGGATGCGATTTTATTGATGCTTTCCGTGGTAGATGATGAAACCTACCAAAAATTATCTCACCTTGCTCATCAGCTTGGCATGGGAGTATTAACCGAAACCAGTAACGAAGCGGAATTTGAACGAGCTTTAGCCTTAGGGGCAAAAATTATCGGGGTAAATAACCGTAATTTGCACGATCTCACGGTGGATTTAAATCGGGTAAAATACTTGGTGGAAAAATATCAACATCAGATTCCAGCCGATGCTCGCATTATCAGTGAATCAGGAATTTACACGCACGCTCAAGTGCAACAGCTAAAATCTGTGTCACACGGCTTTTTAATTGGCAGCAGTTTAATGGGAAGTCACGATTTAAATAACGCCGTACGTTCGGTGATTTTCGGCGAAAATAAAGTCTGCGGTTTAACCCGTCCGCAAGATGTGCAAGCCGTTTATAGCCAAGGTGCCTTATACGGCGGTTTAATCTTTGCGGAAAAATCACCACGCCAAGTCAGTCTTAGACAAGCACAAGAATTAGTCACCACTGCCCCATTGCGTTTTGTCGGTGTTTTCCAAAATCAGGAGATTGATTTTATCGTAAAAATTGCCAGCCAACTGCAACTTTTTGCGGTGCAATTACACGGCTCAGAAAATGCTGAATTTATCACCGCACTTCGTCAACAATTACCTGAAAATATTCAAATCTGGCAAGCGGTTTCGGTGGATATTGAAAACCAAACTGCGGTGCAAATTGATGAAATTTCAGCGGTCAATCGCTATGTTCTCGATAGTCAAATAGGCAATCAACAAGGCGGTACAGGCAAACCCTTTGACTGGTCAAAAATTCCTGCGGAATTGAAAAATCGCATTATGCTGGCAGGTGGGATTAGTCCAGAAAATATCGCTCTTGCCTTACAACAAGGCTGTTTAGGGCTAGACTTAAATTCAGGCGTAGAAAGTGCCAATGGCATAAAAAGTGCGGTGAAATTGACCGCAGTTTTTGCTAAGATTCATCGCTATTAAGCTAAAAATGGGCATAATGAACAAAATGATTGTGAATTTCTAGTCCATTATGCCTAATTATCACATTAAAACTTGATATTTTTGTAACAAATTTATAAACAAAAGTAAAAAATTTGTTTACGCCTACAGAAATCTATTCAACAAAAAAAACGGTCAACTATGACCGTTTTTTCAATTAGAAATCTACTCCTCACTCAGCAACTTCAATTCCCGTCCACGAACCTGTGCTTTCAAAATCTGCACAAATTCGTCCACGTCATAAGTGCCTAAATCCGCCCCTTTGCGAGTTCGTACGGCAATTTTATTTTCAGCAATTTCTTTATCGCCACAAACTAGCATATAAGGCACACGGCGTAAGGTATGTTCACGGATTTTGAAACCAACTTTTTCGTTGCGTAAATCGGATTTTACACGCAAACCTGCATCCGATAATTTTTTGGTGACGGCTTGAACATAATCCGCTTGGCTATCGGTGATATTCATCACCACCGCTTGCACTGGGGCTAACCATGCAGGGAAGAAACCGGCATATTCTTCGGTGATAATACCGATAAAGCGTTCGATTGAACCTAAGATCGCACGGTGGATCATTACAGGCGTGCGGCGGTCGTTGTCTTCTGCCACATAAGAGGCATTTAAGCGACCTGGTAAGGCGAAGTCTAATTGAATCGTGCCGCATTGCCATTCACGACCTAAACAGTCACGCAAGGCAAATTCAATTTTCGGGCCGTAGAATGCACCCTCACCTTCTTGAATTTCGTATTCCAAGCCGTTATGACGTAAGGCGTTGGCTAATCCTTCTTCCGCACGATCCCACATTTCATCTGAACCGATACGGCTTTCTGGACGGGTGGACAATTTCACGGCGATATTGGTAAAACCGAATGTGCTATAAATATCGTACACCATTTTAATACAGCTGGTGACCTCGCTTTCAATTTGCTCTTCCGTACAGAAAATATGGGCATCATCTTGGGTGAAACCACGCACACGCATTAAACCATGCAACGAACCAGACGGCTCATTACGGTGGCATGAACCAAATTCTGCCATACGAATTGGTAAATCACGATAAGATTTCAAGCCTTGGTTGAAAATCTGCACATGTCCCGGGCAGTTCATGGGTTTAATGGCATATTCACGGTTTTCGGACTGTGTCGTGAACATTAAATCGCCGTAGTTTTGCCAGTGACCTGTCCGCTCCCAAAGCACGCGATCCATCATGAAAGGACCTTTAACCTCTTGATAATCATACTCTTTTAATTTGGTACGCACAAAGGTTTCCAATTCACGGAAAATCGTCCAACCGTCATTATGCCAGAACACCAAACCTGGGGCTTCTTCTTGCATATGGTATAAATCTAAGGCTTTACCAATACGGCGGTGATCCCGTTTTGCAGCCTCTTCAAGGCGAGTTAAATGCTCGGTTAATTGTTTTTTATCCGCCCACGCCGTGCCGTAAATCCGTTGCAACATTTTATTTTTACTGTCGCCACGCCAATACGCCCCTGCTACTTTCATCAATTTAAAATGTTGGCAAAAACGCATATTCGGCACATGCGGCCCACGGCACATATCAATATATTCTTGGTGATGATACAAAGCAGGCGTTGCCGTGCGTTCAATGTTTTCATCTAAAATCGCCATTTTATAAGGCTCGCCACGACGTTCAAAGGTATCCCGTGCTTCCTGCCACGAAACGGGCTTTTTCACCACGTCATAATTGGTTTTGGCTAATTCCAGCATGCGTTTTTCGAGAGCATCAATATCTTCTTGGGTAAGCGAACGATCTAAATCCACGTCATAATAAAAGCCGTTTTCAATCGTCGGGCCAATTGCCATTTTGACATCAGGGAATAATTGTTTAATCGCATGCCCCAATAAGTGAGCCGTGGAATGGCGGATAATTTCCAAACCATCTTCGTCTTTGGTGGTAATAATTTCTAATTTGCTATCTTCTGAAATCACATCGCAAGCGTCTTTACGCTCGCCATTAACACGCCCTGCAATGGTCGCTTTGGCAAGACCAGCACCAATACTTTGTGCAACTTCTAATACAGAAACAGGGTGATCAAATTGACGTTGAGAACCGTCGGGTAAAGTAATAATTGGCATTTTCTATCCTTGTTACAGTGGTCGCCCATACGAAAGGCGACTTGTTGAATTTAAATAAATCGTAGGGGCGGATCGATGTATCCGCCCGAAAATCACGCTCCGTCAATCAACGGGCGGATACATCGATCCACCCCTACAATGTCATTGACTAAAAGTGCGGTACATTTTAGCATAATTTTTCAAAAATTTGACATTCGTCACAGATTATTGCTAAAAATAAGTTTATGATAATATCAATCATAGCGGTCATTTAAGGGGTAGCGTATGTGGAAATCAGTTTCTCAAGTATTGGCGGATCAATTTGGTGCCTATTATTCCATCAAAGAAAAAGACAAAGTACACACGGGCGAAATGCACGAATCTTGGTTAATTGATGATGGCATACAACCTGTTTTTGCCAAAACTAACGATAAAACCTATCGTTCTATGTTTCGAGCGGAGGCCGATCAAATTGAGTTATTAAGCAAAACTCGCACCATTGATTTACCGAAAGTTTATGGCGTAGGTTGTTCGCAAAATCATAGCTTTTTATTGTTAGAGGCCTTGCAATTAGATACGCCAACGCCTGAACAATTTGCCCAATTTGGCGTAGCGTTGGCGAATTTGCATAAAATCAAGGGTTCAGAAAGTTACGGCTTGGATTTTGACACTTGGCTTGGTTCGGTCTATCAACCGAACGAATGGCGAACTAATTGGGCGACGTTTTTTGCCGACCAACGTATCGGGTGGCAATTACAAATCTGTAAAGAACAGGGAATCAATTTCGGTAATATTGAAGACATTGTTGCCACAGTAGCAGCTCGACTAGCCAAACACAAGCCTATACCGTCTTTGTTACACGGTAACTTATGGATTGAAAACTGCGGTGCATTTAACGGAAAAATTTACAGCTATGACCCTGCTTGCTATTGGGGCGACCGTGAATGCGATTTAGCCTTTACTGAACTGTTTGAGCCATTCCCTGATGAATTTTATGAAAATTATCACCGCACTTATCCGTTGGCGGAAGATTATATTGAACGCAAACCGATTTATCAGCTTTATTATTTACTTAATTTTAGCCACCGATTTAGAGGACATTATGTGGAATTGACAAAACGGTTTTTGGAATTAATTTTGTAAAAAAATTGGATAAAAAAACACCGCACTTTATGAAAAAAATCAAAAAGTGCGGTGTTTTTTTCGTTTTTTTAAATGGCTTTATCCGTATAAAGTCCAATACCCGTTAATTTCGCCATAGTTTGCACATAATTTTTCAAACCTTGAGGCAACACTAACCCTTTCACGCACGTTAAATTCCGCAACATTGGGAAAAGCATAATATCTTCAATAGATAATTGCTGACCATTGGCTTTATCTTCCGCCAAAATCAACGCATCAAGAACCAGTAAATCTTGTTGCAACTTCGCAATATATTGCGCCGATTGTGCAAGATTTTCGGCAAAATCACCAATAAAAGCCGTCTTTTTATTGATAAAATAATCTAATGCGCCTTTCGTTTCATATTCAGGTAAACCCAACTGTACAAAACGAGGTAATAGCAAGTGATTATAATAACTGCCAATTTGCTTGATTGCCGCCTCCGATTCAGGGCGAACCACATCAAACAGCAATTTTTCGCCGTAATTATCATCTACATAACGCACAATATCTAAACTTTCTGGCATGGCAGAACCGTCCTCTTTTTGCAAAATCGGCACAGCTTTTTTGCCAATTAACCCCACTGGCGTGGTTTCATCATCATTTTGAATATAAACCAATTCAACCGCTTGCTTTTTCAAACCGAAAATCATTCTCGCACGCACACAATAAGGGCAGTGATCAAACACATAAAGTTTCATATTTTCTCCTCTATTTACCAGTTAAATATTTCAAATAATCTTATCCATTGTTCATCTAACCCTGCTGTCACCTGAATTTTTTCATTTGTGACAGGGTGACGAAATTGCAATATTTCCGCATGTAACATCAATCGATTTACGCCTGTTTGTTCTGCCAACGCTCGATTTTGACGTAAATCACCATATTGGGTATCGCCCAAAATCGGGTGAAAAATATGTTTCATATGACGGTGTAACTGATGTTTTCGCCCTGTTTGTGGAGTTAAGCGCACCAAAGAATAACGTGCTGTTTGATATTTCCCTACTGCATAAGGCATTTCTACCGTTTTTAAACCTTGATAATCGGTGATTGCCGATTGTGGCTCTTTATTCTCTTGAGCAAATTTATCTGCAATTTTATCTAATTGAATTTTTAATGGATAATCAATGCGTTCTTCCCCAGTTAAATAACCACGCACCACCGCTAAATAGCTTTTCTGTACGGTTTTGCTTTCAAACTGCTGACACATCAAATTCGCCATTTCGCTATTTAAGGCAAACAGCAATACGCCCGACGTAGGACGATCCAAACGATGAATTGGGAAAACATGCTGACCAATTTGATCTCGCAACGTCTGCATGACAAACTGCGTTTCGTGTCTATCTAACCAACTGCGATGTACCAACATTCCCGCAGGTTTGTTCACTGCTACAAGATATTGATCTTGATATAAGATTTCTAGCATTGGCTTAACAGCTTTTCAATTTCAATGATCGGCCTTAACAATTCGCCTAACCGCTCTTGTTCTTTTAAAGCCTCTTCCACATAAGGCGAAATGGCTATTTTGCTCGGCAACACAGCCCCACTGTCTAACAACGCCCACATTCTCGGAATAAAAATCCACTGCAACCATTCGTGAGCTTGCAAATAATCAATGGCAAAAGGTTCTTGACTGGCAAAGGCTTGTTCAGACGGCGGCACGGTTTGCCATAGATCGAGTTCTTGCAGGATTTTTTGTAGATTTCGTAGATGTTGTTTAGTTTGTTCGTGCATAGTTAATGGCTCGCAATCCATTCTTGTAAAGCATTATTCATGCGTGTTTGCCAACCATTCCCCGTCGCCTTGAAATGTTGCAGAATATTTTCATCAAGACGAATCGTGATTGACTTTTTAGGGCTCACTAAACGTGGTCTGCCGATCAATTTTTTTTGTAGTGATAACGGCAATTCATTTACTTGTTTAGCACTCGCAAACATTTCATCTGTCCATTCAGGATTATCGTCCGTAATTAACTCAGGATTGACGGTATTGTTCATATTTTTCATTCTCCCGTTTATTGGGTTTACTAAACTAACTCATGGTAACACTATTAACTTTTTCTTGAATTGCAGTTCCAACAAACGCATTTAACGACATATCGCCCGCAGCGATTACTGCCATACGGTGTAATTCTTCACTAATCCGCACATTAAACACACCTTTAAATGGCTTATCTGGTGTTTTGCCTAAACTGGCACAATCGCTTAAATATAAATCCACAGATGCACGGAACTCTTTTTCTAAGTCAGGCAAAGTTTCTGCTTCGTATGTCACCAAATCCCGAATATAAGCTAATTTACCAAATAGCACATTATTTTCTAAGTCTGGCTCAATCGTGCCGACATAGCCTTTGTAATTTAACAATGTCATAATATACCTACCTGTTTTATTAGGTATTAATTATAGTTACATATCCAACCTTTGCAATGAATTTTAAATGTTATCTACTATTTTGATCTCAATCCCTTATTCAGGTAAGATAACCCTCATTATTAAAGGAAACCAACATGTACCTTATCGACATCTTTTTACAAAACCAACAGCCCGAACGACATCAACAGCAATTTATTATGCTCGGTGAACTCATTGATGAATGGCGGTATAACGGCCAAATTCTTGGGCGAGAAATTCCTGTGTTTCAAGCGGAACAAGAAAATCAACAAGGCTTTGGCATCAAGGTAATTTGCCCTGAACAACATAGCCTATTGCCCGAACATAATAACAGCGAAGTCAATCGTTGCCTTGAAAATTTGGAAAAGTGCGGTGTTTTTTTGCAGAGTTTTCAGATTGTGGCGGATGATTTGATGTCCGATCAAACCAATCAAAGTGATCCCACATGGCAAGTGCTTTACACCACTTATTTACGCTCCAGTTCGCCAGTGGTGAACGGTGATAATCTTGCACCTATTCCGTTGTATAAACTGGCCCAAAACCAACCGCACTTAAGCCTAGATTTAATCAAATGGCTAGAAGATTGGCAGGCTTGCGATCAGTTGCAAATGAATGGGTCGGTGTTGGAAAAATCTGCACTCCCTGAAATTTCGGATTTTAACAGCACATTAAGTAAACATGGGCGAGCGTTATGTCAGGAAGTAGAACAAATATCAGGTGTGCCAACCTATTATTATCTGTACCGTATCGGCGGTGAAAGTTTGGAAACGGAACGAAAACGCCATTGCCCTTGTTGTGGCGGCGATTGGGCGTTGGCAAAACCTGTTGCTGACGTATTTTATTTTAAATGTGACGCTTGCCGTTTAGTGTCCAATTTATCGTGGCATTTTTTATAACCCCTTTTGAAGAGAAATTACATGCAAGACTATATTATTGAAATTAATGAACAAAATCTCACGGAAACATTGCAACGTTCACAACAAACCCCCTTGGTGGTGGTATTTTATGCCCCAAGTCACGAAACTTCGCTTAATTTCACCGCGGTTTTGGAACGTTATGCGGACAAATATCAAGGGCAATTTTTGCTGGCGAAAGTCAACTGTGAAACTCAACAACAAATCGTGATGCAATTTGGTATTCAAGCCTTGCCAACCACGTATTTATTTAAAGAGGCTCAGGCGGTAGATGCTTTTCAAACGGCGTTACCAGAAGATCAACTTGAACAGCATTTAGCCTTGATTTTACCCAAAGAAGAAGAAATTAAATTCAATTTAGCCTTGGATTTTTTACAGGCGGAAAACTATGATGCGGCCTTGCCATTACTAAAAGATGCATGGTTGGCTTCAGAGCAAAAAAACAGCGATATTGCACTACTCTATGCGGAAACCTATATTGCGATTAAAAAAACCGAACCGGCACAGGAAATTTTAAATAAAATCCCACTGCAAGACCGAGATAGTCGTTGGCATGGGTTAGTCGCCCAAATTGAGCTATTAATCAAAGCCGCCGACACGCCAGAAATCCAGCAATTGCAAGCAGATTACGCCAATAATCCACGCCCTGATATTGCATTAAAGTTAGCCGTACAACTTCATCAAGCTAACCGAGATGAACAAGCGTTAGAATTACTGTTTAGCATTTTACGTCAAGATCTCAATGCGGAAAATGGCGAAGTGAAAAAACAATTTTTGGAAATTGTGGCGGCTCTTGGGACAGATCCGCTGGCGAATAAATATCGCAGACAGGTTTATTCACTATTGTATTAGCACAAATTTGGTTATAATAAACAAAAGTTATGATTAACAAGGAATTTTTATGTCAGACATTAAACACAGCAAATTATTAATTTTAGGCTCCGGACCTGCCGGTTACACCGCGGCCATTTATGCGGCTCGGGCAAATTTAAAACCGGTTTTAGTGACCGGTTTACAACAAGGTGGACAACTTACCACCACCACTGAAATTGAAAACTGGCCGGGGGATTTTGGCGATACTACTGGGCCGGAATTAATGCAACGCATGCTACAACATGCGGAAAAATTTGATACTGAGATTGTGTTTGATCATATCGGTAAAGTAGATTTATCTAGTCGTCCATTTAAACTGTATGGCGATGTGCAAACCTTTTCTTGTGACGCCTTGATTATTGCGACAGGGGCGTCTGCTCGTTATTTAGGCTTACCATCAGAAGACGCTTTCAAAGGCCGTGGTGTGTCCGCTTGTGCCACTTGTGACGGTTTTTTCTATCGTAACAAACCGGTTGCCGTGATTGGAGGGGGCAATACGGCGGTGGAAGAAGCCTTGTATTTAGCCAATATTGCCAGTGAAGTGCATTTAATTCACCGCCGTGATAGTTTCCGTGCGGAAAAAATCTTAATCGACCGTTTATACAAAAAAGTAGAAGAAGGTAAAATTATTCTCCAAACGCACCGCACTTTAGACGAAGTGTTAGGCGATAATATGGGCGTAACCAGCGTACGCTTGAAAGATACGCAATCGGATAACACCGAAGAATTAAAAGTTGATGGGGTCTTTGTGGCGATTGGGCATGCACCCAATACCGATATTTTCCAAGGACAATTGGAACTCAATAATGGCTATATTGTGGTGAAATCAGGCTTAGATGGCAATGCTACCGCAACAAGCGTAGAAGGTGTTTTTGCGGCCGGTGATGTAATGGATCATAATTATCGTCAAGCCATTACGTCGGCCGGTACAGGTTGTATGGCTGCCTTAGATGCAGAACGTTTTTTAGATGCGTTAGCTTAATTTTTTCGGCTAGGATCTAGCGGATATTTATCTTTGGAGTGATTTTGGGCGAACCTGTATTTGTTAAGGTTCGCCCCTAAAATTTTATAAAAAATGGAAAAACAACGTCAAAAATATTTGTTTAAATGGTTGCGAGAACAGCAGAAACCGATAAAGAAATTATTAAGCCTAAATGTTGGCTTAGCGACTTTATCTTCTTTAATTTTGGTCGGACAAACTTGGTTGCTAGCAAGTCTTTTACATCATTTTATTATCCAACAAACACCACGCAGTGAATTACTTCCCTATTTTGTCGGCTTAGTTATCGGTTTTGCTTTACGTGCATTGATTTTATATCTGCGTGAAAAAATCGGCTTTAACTGCGGTCAAAAATTACGCAATATTATCCGCCAACAAATTTTAGATAAAATTCATGCGGTTGGACCGGCAACCATTCAAGGTAAACCTGCAGGCAGTTGGGCCAGTTTAATGTTGGAACAGGTGGAGAATCTGCATAATTTTTATTCACGCTATCTGCCCCAACAAATGCTGTCGGCGATTGTTCCGGTGATTATTTTAATTGCTGTTTTTCCGCTTAACTGGGTGGCTGGTTTAATTTTATTATTCACTGCTCCCCTTATTCCTGTTTTTATGATTTTAGTCGGTTTGGCGGCGTCGGATAAGAATCAGCAAAATATGGCTATTTTAGCGAAATTAAGCGGACAATTCCTCGACCGTTTACGTGGGCTAGAAACGCTACGTCTGTTTAATCGTGCCGAAGAACAAACGGCACATATTGAAACTTCTACTGAAGATTATCGCATTAGCACCATGGACGTATTAAAAATGGCCTTTTTATCGTCTGCGGTGTTAGAATTTTTTACCTCGGTGTCTATTGCCATTGTCGCGGTTTATTTTGGTTTTAGTTATCTTGGCCAAATTGATTTTGGCAGTTTTAGTGATAACACTGGCATTACCCTATTTGCCGGCTTTTTCTGTTTAATTCTCGCCCCTGAATTTTATCAACCGTTACGTGATCTTGGCGTGTATTATCACGACCGAGCTGCCGCTATTGGGGCTGCGGATGCGATTGCAGAATTTATTGAAACCGACTATCAAACGGTACAATCTGACCACGATCAACAAATTCCCGCCCAAAGTGCGGTGGAAATTGTGGCAGAAAATTTGGTGGTCTTGTCACCGCAGGGCAAAGCACTCACTCAACCGCTTAATTTTCATTTAGCTAAACAATCTAATACTGCTTTAGTCGGACAAAGCGGAGCAGGAAAAACCTCATTAATCAATGTATTACTCGGTTTCTTGCCTTATCAAGGTAGCCTAAAAATTAATGGCATAGAACTCAATCAAGCCGATCTTACCCAATGGCGAAAACAAATTGCATGGGTGGGGCAAAATCCATTGTTATTGCAAGGGACGATTAAACAAAATCTGTTACTCGGTGATATTCAAGCCACGGACGAACAAATTGATCTCGCATTAAGCCAAGCCAATGCCAAAGAATTTACCGATCACATTGGCTTGAATGCGGAAATCAAAGACGGTGGCGTCGGCGTATCCGTAGGACAAGCTCAACGCTTGGCCATTGCTCGAGCCTTATTGCGTCAAGGTAATTTGTTGTTATTAGATGAACCGACTGCGAGCTTAGATGCGAAATCTGAAAATCAGGTGCTGACGGCGTTATATCAAATTAGCCAAAACCAGACCACCTTGATGATTACCCACCGCATTGAAGATTTAAAACAATGTGATCAAATTTTGGTGATGCAACAGGGGCAGCTTGTGCAACAAGGACATTTTGAGCAGTTGCAACAGCAAGGTTATTTTGCTGAACTTTTGGCACAACGTCATCAGGACGTACAATAAGAGAGAAAATATGCGTTCATTACTTCCTTTTTTATCCTTATTTAAACAAGCAAAATTCCCCCTGTTTTTAGGCGTGGTATTAATGATTGGGGGACTTGCCAGCAGTATTGGCTTGCTGACACTCTCTGGCTGGTTTTTATCTGCCACCGCCATTGCCGGAGCAGGGGCATTATTTAACTATTTTTATCCATCATCAAGTGTGCGTGGATTGGCCATTGGTCGTACCGCCATGCGTTATGCGGAAAAAATTGTCACGCATGATGCCACTTTTCGTATTTTAGCGAAATTGCGTGTTCAGGTATTCAGCAAGATTATTCCGCTCTCCCCTGCGGTATTAAATCGTTATCGCAACAGCGACTTGCTTAACCGTTTGGTGGCAGATGTGGATACGCTTGATAGCCTGTATTTACGCTTAATTGCCCCTTTCATCAGTGCCGTTACCGTGATTGGCATGATGACATTGGCACTGAGTTTATTTAATCTTCCACTCGCCTTATTAATTGGTGCAATCCTGTTGATTTTATTACTGATTATTCCAACGGTGTTTTATTTTTTAGGTTTAACGTTTGGTGCAAAACTGACACAATCTCGCTCGCTATATCGTATGCAATTTGTGGAATTTATCCAAGCTCAAGCAGAATTATTGCTGTTTAATGCACAAGATAATCTGCAACAAAAACTAAATCAAACAGAACAACAATGGCAGAATTATCAACAACGTGAAAGTAATTTATCCGGATTTTCCACCGCTGTTTTAATGTTTGCCAATGGCTTATTAGTGGTGTTGACCTTATGGATTTCCGCCAATATTGAATTTGCGATTGAAGAATATCGTCTGGCATTTATTGGTTTGTTTACGCTGTCAGCCTTGGCGTCTTTTGAAATTCTTATGCCTTTGGGGTCTGCTTTTTTACATATTGGTCAGGTGATCGCCTCTGCGGAACGTGTCAGTGAAATTATTGATCAACCGCCGCTGGTGGAATTTAATGGGACAGAAACTGCGGTGAACTTTGGTGACGTTTTATTTGATATAAAACAAGTCAGTTTTGGCTATCCTGAACGGCAAGATATTGCCTTAAAACAAGTGAATTTACACATTAAACCGAATCAAAAAGTGGCCATTTTAGGCAAAACTGGCAGTGGAAAATCAACACTATTACAACTGTTAGTCCGCAATTATGATTCCATATTAGGGGAAATTCTGTTCGCTAATAAACGGATTTCTGCTTATACTGAAACCACTTTACGCCAACACATTGGCTTTTTAACCCAACGAGTTCATGTGTTTAGTGACAGTTTGCGTAACAATTTGCAATTTGCGACGGCTACCCCACTTTCTGATGAAAAAATGCTGACCGTATTAAATCAAGTCGGCTTGCAAACGTTGACAGAGCAAGGCTTAGATCAATGGCTCGGTGACGGCGGACGTCCGCTTTCTGGCGGAGAACAACGTCGTTTGGGCTTAGCACGGATTTTACTCAATGACGCACCGATTTTATTGTTAGATGAACCCACTGAGGGCTTAGACCGAGAAACCGAACGTCAAATGTTAGCCTTGATTTTGCAACATTGCCAACACAAGACCTTAATTATGGTGACACACCGTTTAACAGCGATTGAGCAGTTCGATAATATTGTGGTAGTTGATAATGCAGAATTGGTGGAACAAGGCACTTATGCGGAATTAAGTCAAAAACAAGGTTATTTTCATGCGTTAATTCAACGCCTCTAATAAAAAAATAACTCATGAACTGAAAACAGTGCGTGAGTTATTTTTTCATCTGTTATTTTAGAAAATAGCGGCGCTTAATCCCACCACAATACCTAATGAAAGGACAACCATCACCATTGCATAACCAAAATCACTCATGTTTTTCTCCTGTTATTGTCATTTAAAATGAATTATCTAATCCGCTTTTCATTCTATCAGTTTAATTTATTTTTTCATACATTTTTTGTGGTTTTCACTTTATAATAAGATAAATTATTAGGAGATAACTATGGCAACTATTAAAGACGTGGCGAAAATGGCGGGCGTTTCCACCACGACCGTTTCACATGTCATCAATAACACAAGGCATGTGGCAGAAGATACCAAAAAGGCGGTATTGGATGCTATTCAGCAACTGCATTATTCCCCCAGTGCCGTGGCTCGTAGCTTAAAAATCAATACCACGAAATCCATTGGTATGATCGTGACGACCAGTGAGGCACCTTATTTTGCGGAAATTATTCATGCTGTCGAAAATCATTGTTATCGTCAAGGTTACTCATTATTTTTATGTAATACACAAAATGATGCGGAAAAAATCAAAAATCATTTAGACATGCTCGCCAAAAAACGAGTCGATGGCGTGTTAATCATGTGTGCAGAATATCATCAGGAAAGTATTGATTTATTCAATAATTTCAAAGGATTACCCATGGTGGTAATGGAATGGGGTATTCAACATAGTCACAGCGATATGATTTTGGATAACAGTTTTCAAGGAGGTTATTTAGCCACCCAATATTTAATCGAAAATGGCCATCAAAAAATCGGCATTATTTCTGGTGAACTCAGTAAAACCACAGCAAAAACTCGTTTTCAAGGTTTTGAAAAAGCCATCCATGAGGCGGGATTAACGACCCATCCGAACTGGATTCAAGAGGGCTTTTTTGAACCTGAAGATGGCTATGAATGTATGAATAAAATCTTAGCCCAACAGGAATTACCCACCGCCGTGTTCTGTTGTAATGATGTCATGGCCTTAGGTGCCATTTCTGCGATTACCGAAAAAGGCTTACGTGTGCCAGATGATATTTCGATTATCGGTTATGATAATATTCATTCTTCTCGCTTTTACGCCCCGCCACTGACGACGATTCATCAATCCAAAGCTCGTTTGGGTGAGCAAGCATTAAAATTACTCTTTGAACGAATTCATCATAAGAATCATGAGAAAGAAGTGATTGAAATTTATCCTGAATTGGTGGTGCGGAAATCGGTGAAAAATCTCCTAGCGACTTAAACGTATGGAATAAAATAATCTATTATGTTGCCATTCAAAAACAAAAGTCGGGAAAATCCCGACTTTTTTCACCGCACTGTTGAATTATGCAGCTTTCACCGCATTGGCAATTTCTTCCGCACATTGTTGAGCAAGTGTGCCGTCTTGGCATTCTACCATCACACGAATCAATGGCTCTGTGCCTGATTTACGCAATAAAATTCGTCCTTTACCGGTTAAACGTTTTTCTACGTCTGCAGCAATCGCTTTGACTGCGTCACTTTCTAATGGATTTGCACCGCCTGCAAAACGTACATTAATTAATACTTGTGGGAACAATGGCACAGCGGAGACCAGTTCATTTAGGCTCAATTTATGTTGTACCATGGCGGTTAATACAGCCAATGAGGCAATAATACCGTCACCAGTCGTATTTTTATCGGCAATAATAATATGCCCTGAATTTTCACCGCCAAATTTCCAGTTATTTTCTTGCATTTTTTCCAACACATAACGGTCGCCCACATTGGCTCGTAAGAACGGCACGCCTAATTGTTTTAAGGCAATTTCTAAGCTCATATTGCTCATTAATGTGCCCACTACGCCACCTTTCAGGTTGCCAGCACGCAAAGCCTCACGGGCAATAATATAGAGAATTTGGTCACCGTCTACTTTGTTACCCAAATGATCCACCATCATAATGCGGTCACCGTCGCCGTCATAAGCCAAACCGACATCCGCCCCCACTTCCAATACTTTTGCTTGCAAGGCTTTAATATCAGTGGCTCCACATTTTTCATTAATATTCAGGCCATCTGGGTCGGTACCGATTTCAATGACCTCCGCTCCCAACTCTCGCATAACGCTTGGGGCAATATGATAAGTGGCGCCATTGGCACAATCCACCACAATTTTATACCCCTCTAAACTCAATTCTGTCGGGAAGGTGCCTTTACAAAATTCAATATAACGTCCCGCCGCATCATTAATACGACTGGCCTTACCTAATTCTGCGGACGCCACGCAGTCCATGGGTTGATCTAACATGCTTTCAATGGATTCTTCTACGTCATCCGGTAATTTTGTCCCTTGGGCAGAGAAGAATTTAATGCCGTTATCATCATAAGGATTATGTGAGGCTGAAATTACCACGCCCGCCTCTGCACGGAAAGTGCGAGTTAAGTAAGCGACAGCAGGCGTTGGCATTGGACCGACAAAGACAGCGGATAAACCTGCTGCGGTTAATCCAGCCTCTAAGGCGGATTCCAACATATAGCCTGAAATTCGGGTATCTTTTCCGATTAAGACTTTTTTGGAGCCTTGTGTGGCAAGTACTTTTCCTGCGGC
Source organism: Lonepinella sp. BR2357 (assembly GCF_051851525.1). Taxonomy (NCBI): domain Bacteria; kingdom Pseudomonadati; phylum Pseudomonadota; class Gammaproteobacteria; order Pasteurellales; family Pasteurellaceae; genus Lonepinella; species Lonepinella sp. BR2357. The sequence continues at coordinate 78,984 of NZ_JBPDVG010000006.1, forward strand.
CCAACCGAGTTTTAGGGCGAAGTCAGGGGTGATGGGGAAAGTGCCGACTTTTCCACGGACACCGTCGGTACCGAAATATTTACGTTCTGACATTTTGTTTCCTTTTTGTTTAAATTATTTTTCTGTTTTAATTGAAATTTTTCTTTTAATCGAAATCGGGTTTCGCCGTTGGCGACTTACTTTTCTTTGCTTCGCCAAAGAAAAGTAAGCAAAAGAAAGGCGACCCCGATTTTGCCTTGTTTCCTGAAAATAGTTAAATTTGCTTAACGGAAAAGTTGTAAACTCGCTACGCTCAAACAGTACAACTTTTCCTACAAATTTAACTATTTTCAGGCGGCAAAGACGGGGCCCCAGTCGTCATTACCGCAAAAAAAACAATCCCCTCTCCCTCAGGGAGAGGGCTAGGGTGAGGGTTTACCCATTTGCTATTTTCCTAAAAATTGAATTATTTTCAGGCGGCAAAGACGGGGCCCCAGTCGTCATTACCGCAAAAAAACAGTCCCCTCTCCCTCTGGGAGAGGGCTAGGGTGAGGGTTTACCCATTCATCATAGCCCGCCAAATCTTTAATGTATCAGCAGTTTCTTCTACATCATGCACTCGCAAAATCGTTGCACCATTTTGGGCGGCTAATAACGCCCCTGTCACACTGCCGATTAATCTTTTTTCTACGGGTTTATCCAACACGGCCCCTAACATAGATTTTCTTGAAAGCCCTGCCAACACGGGGTAACCTTGTACGGCAAAAATAGCCAACTGTTGCAATAATTTAAAATTATGTTGCACCGTTTTACCAAATCCAAAGCCGGGATCCCAAATCACATTTTCTGGCTTTCCACCTTGTTGCAAAAAAACTGCGGTGCGATTTTGTAGGAATTTTAGCACATCTTCCACCACATTTTCATAATGTGGATTAGCTTGCATGGTGCGAGGTTGGCCTTGCATGTGCATAAGGCAAGTGGGCAAACCCAATGTTATCGCCGTATCTAAAGCATTCGGTTCCTGTAAAGCACGAATATCATTAATCATATCCATCCCCACCTTGGCACTTTCTTGCATCACAACAGCTTTTGAGGTATCGACCGAAATCCAGCAATCAAAACGTTTTCGTACAGCCTCTACCAATGGCACAACGCGTGCCAACTCTTCTTGTTCGGAAACTTCTTCGGCGTGAGGGCGAGTGGATTCACCGCCAATGTCAATGATAGTTGCCCCCGCGTTGAGCATTTTTTCTACTTGAAATAAGGCTTTGTCTAATTGAAAAAATTGACCGCTATCGGAAAAAGAATCTGGGGTGAAATTTAAAATGCCCATAATTTGCGGTTGGGATAAATCTAAGACTTTATTATTGGCTTGCAGTTTCATGTTGATGATGTGATGAATTAAAATATGCAACATTATAGCGAAATATTCTGGAAATAAACAGAAAAAGCAAAAATATAAAAGGAACACAATAATAGATCTGCCCACTTTATTTTTATCGCATATTTAATAAACGCGAGAAAACACAAAAAATAATCAAATTAATAACGATTATTATTTACACACTACCTAAAATAGGTTAAAATCCGCCCACTTTTTTTTTCATTTTGTATAAATCATGTTCAGCGTAAAAAAACCGTTTTCTTTTTATCTTCAGGCATTGATAGGAATAACTGTAAGTTATTCCTCATTAGCTGCTAATGAGCCGATTTTGCCTGCGGATGCCTCTATTCCTGAAAAAATTGTTCCAATTGCTGAATCGAAACAGCAACCGAAAAAACTGGCGGATTTTCCTCGCACTGCGTTCCAATATGTGTATGATGAACAGCAATTAGCGCAGAATTTTTCTGCCACCGAACAATTGCTTAACCTTGCCATCAATTCAGGGCAATTGGCGCATATTGAAAACTTGCTCAAAATCTACCGCACTTTTCCGCAACAAGATCCGATTTTGGTGCTATTTGCCGAAGCACAAATTGCTAAACTCACCGGCAATCACCGCCTCGCCATTGATCGCTATCGTCAAATTATCGCCGAACGCTCAGATTTAACGCCAGTGCGGATTCAATTGGCGATTTCCTTGTTTAACACCCAACAAGATAGCGCCGCCCAAGATCAATTTGAAAAAGCCTTAGCGGATCCCGCCTTGCCTTCGGATATTCGTGGATTGGTGCAAGCCTATAAAGACGCTTTGGATAAACGTGATAGTTGGTCATGGAGTTTTTCAGCCAACTATTTGCGCACCGACAACGTCAACAATGCGTCTTCTGAGCGTTATTTAGAAAATACCGCCTTTGTCAAAGGCGATTCTATGTTGCCACAAAAAGCCCATGGTATAGGTTATCAAGTTGGCTTAGAACGGGATTTTAATATTGTCAACGGACATTATTTACACGTCGAAAATGCACTGTATGGTCGCAATTATTGGGATGCACATGATTATGATGAAATCATTAACCGCACCCTACTTGGCTACCGCTACAAAAACGAGAAAACCCAATGGTCGCTCTTGCCCTTTAATGAACAACAATGGTACGGCGGGCATCGTTATAAACGTGCCATTGGCGGACGAGGGGAATTAGTTCATTGGCTTACGCCGAATTGGCAAGTGTCTACCGCGTTGGAATATGGTAAAAACAGTTATGCTCAAAATGACAATTTAGAAGGCAACAGCAAAATCGCCTCGCTTACCCTATTATGGCGTCGTTCGCCTCGCCAATATTTTTATGGGGGCGTGGATTTTATTCGCGAGACCACCCAAGTTCGCCATTACAGCTATGATTTAAAATCTGCTCGCCTCGGTTGGGGACAAGAATGGCATTGGGGCATTTCCTCCCGAGTCAGTTTTTCTGCTTCAAAACGCGAATACAAAGACAATCTTTCTTTAGGGGCAAATTTCCACTTTGACCGTACCAGAGAAGATGAAATTTACCAAATTAACACCGCACTTTGGAAACGCGATTGGCACATTTGGGGCATTACCCCGAAATTAAATTATCGCTGGAAAAAACAACGCAGTAATTTTTCTAGCCTGTATTCCTACACAGACAAGGGCATCACCCTGTCCTTGGAAAAAACCTTTTAACTTTCATTTTCACTTTTTATGAGGAACTTTTTAAATGCGTAAAAACACATTTAATCTTGCAGTAAAACTTTTGTTATCTCTTGGTATCGCCGTTGGCTTAGGGGCTTGCTCAAGCAGTGGCGGTAGCTCAGGTGCCCCTGCCACCACCAATGTCAGCCCAACTGCGGACGAGGAGAATATCGCAATTGCGGCAGCTAAAGTGGCTCAAGCCAAAGCGGAAGCTGATGCAGCCGCAGCTCAAGCTGCATTAACGGAAGCCTTGAAGGCTGCCAAAACGGCAGAGGAAGCCTTAGCTGTGGCACAGGATACCGCCAGCAAAGCCGCTAGCCTTGCTCAAAGCGATTTAGATAAAGCCAATGCGGATTTAAAGGCTGCGTTAGAAGATGTGAAAAAAGCGGAAGAAGCTCTTGCTAACCAAAACAGCTCATCTGAAGAATTGGTTAACGCTCAAAAGGCACTGGCTTCCGCAGAAAAAGAATTGCTTGCTGCTCAAACAGAGTTAACGTCTACGAAACTCGCCTTGACCAATGCGCAAACGGCACAAACAGAAGCAGAAAAAGCCGCTCAAAAAGCGAAAATAGCTCAAGAGGCTGCGGAAAAAGAAGCCGCTGATGCAAAAACTGCTCAAGCGAATGCAGAACAGGACGCCAAAGATGCCAAAACCGCTCAAGCGAATGCAGAACAGGATGCCAAAGATGCCAAAACAGCTCAAGCAGAAGCTGAAACCAAAGTAGCGGATGCGGAAACGAAAGCGGCAGAAGCGGATGCTAAAGTCGCCAAAGCAGAACAAAAAGTCGCTGATGTTGTGACAGAACAAGTGAAAACCGTTTCAACAACAGGCGCTTATGCGAATCAATATGCAAACTCTGCTGATAAAAACAAAGCTTTCTTTGAAGCAAAACTTTGTCAAGATAGTGGAACGGTATGTGGACGACTATATCCATATACTTCTAATACCGGCGTAACTACTCAAGCATCTGAAACTAAAGGTGCAGGAACGGGTTCAGTATTAGCAGTGGTAACAGGTCCTGATACCAATACGCTAATGGGAAGTCAACAAAATGCCTATTCGGGTTTTGCGATTATTCGTGAAGCACATAATTTAGATAATCCTACAGCAACACCTGTAAACTCTTATGTCACCTATGTAGAAACCCCAACGACTGATAAAGCTCAAGTGGTAAATGCCACTTATCGTGGTGTAGCACATTACACGACCGCCAACAAAAATGCCTATACAATTCATGTTCAACCATTAACTACTGATTCTGCTCGTGAAGCAGAAACTGGCTTAACTTTAATCGTAAATGATGGTGTAGTAACAGGTAAAATTGATACATCGACTACTGTTGCTAATGCAGCCAAACGTAACTTAGTTACTCTTAACGAAGCTACTGTTTATTCAGGAAATGGCATTGTTGGCTTCTCTGGTGATGCCACATTTAACGGTACTAACCTTGGTTTAGAAAATACAGCAACGAATATTTCAGGTACTTATTCTGGTCAATTCGCAGGTACAGATGCCAAAGAAGTCGTTGGCGTATTTAGCACTGACAGTACTGAAAAAAGTACTTCTGTACAAGGTGCATTCGCTGGACAACGTCAGGAATAATCTTGCGAATCTAACCCAAAGTGCGGTGTAAAACTCATAAATTTTACACCGCACTTTATACACATTTTAACTTAACGGAACATTTTTAATTTATGCGTAAATTCTCAAATCTTGCCATGACCCTTTTGGTTTCACTCGGGGCAATTTCCTTAACCGCTTGCTCATCAGGCTCGAATAACGTCCCAGGTGTGTCTGTTCCTGAAAATAACCTCGACCGTGTTCAAGGTTATCTTGCCGAGGGTAACACCGAACTTGCCACCGCTCAAGCCAGCCTAACCGCGGCTCAAGAAGCCTTAAATCGTGCGGAAGCTGCCACCACCGTGGCGGAAAGAAACGCGGCATTAAGTGAAGCGGAACGTTTACTTGCCTTAGCCAATACCTCGCTAACCAATGCAGATAAACAATTAAACAGCAATACCAACGATTATTTATCTTCGTCAACGGCGGCTTCCAGCACGATTGTGAATGATATAAACGCGGCTCGTGCTGCGCTCAGCAAAACGCAAGCAGAGTTAAAGACAGTTGCCAGTCAATATAACCAAATCAATGCATTAGCCACTGCCCAAGAGGAAGCCGAAGCGGCGGCGATTAAAGCCAAAGAAGAGGCGGAAGCCGCCGCACTGGCTGCTCAAAAAGCCGCTGAAGATGCCGAAGCAGCAAAAAAAGCGGCGGAACAAGAAGCAGCTACTGCTCAAGCTCTAGCGGATGCAGAGAAAGCAGCAAAAGAAGCAGAAGAAGCGAAAAAAGCAGCGGAAGCCGCAGCAGCAGCTGCCAAAACAGCAGAAGAAGCCGCAGCCGCAGCCCAAGCTGCCAAGGAAGCCGAAGAGGCTGCAAAAGCTGCGGCTGAAGCCTTAGCAGCCGCACAAGCTGCCGAGGAAGAACGCAAAGCCGCTCAAGCCGCAGAAACTGCAGCTAAAGCAGCAGAAGAAGCGGCTAATTTAGCAGCTGCTGAAGCTCAAGCAAAATTTGCGGCGAGTACCACAGACTATGTAATCAAGAAAACCGACTCCGTAGTACATGCCTATGCCACCGAAGAAATGCGTGATCGTTTATTAACGGAAATCAAAGGACGTGATAATAATTTTGGTGTTTCAGCCAAACAAAATAACTACGATTACTATAACTGTTCCAACCAAGCCTCAAACGCTTGTGGCTATTATCAGCAATATACGACTTCTTCTGGTGAAGTGAGAACATCCAGTCAAGCCAACAGCTCAAGAGATACTTTCCGTTATGATGCCGATAGCAATAGTTTTGTGAATGTGCCTCAAGCAACAGAAGCAGGCTCAATCGTTGTACATTACACACCGAATGGAGCAAGTTCTTACGCAGGCTATGCAGTTTTGCGAGAAGAAAATACCAGTGATGTCGATTATACCAAGACCAACGCCGTACATAGCTATGTGAGCTTAGTGGATTCACAAAACAAAACCACCGACAAAACAGCAGTAACCAATGCCACTTATAAAGGTTACGCATCCCATAGTGGAACAGGTGCGGCAGTCCAAACTAGCCCGTTTGAGTTATATGTGAATGACGATAATGTGTCAGGCGTGGTATACCAAACACAGACCACTCGTGGCAGAACGCGTACCATTGCTGTATTTGATAATACGGAAGTGACAGTAAGTAATGGTGGCGTTGGCTTTTCTGGAACAGCTTATATGCTAGACTCTGGGGATATTTTAACATCAGGCTGGAATGATGGAACAAATGCACCGCCTGCGACAGTTGATTCATTAAAACCTGCATCAGGCAAAGAAATCGTCACAGGCACTTACCAAGGCTCATTTGCAGGCGATCAAGCCCAAGAAGTATCAGGCACATTTGAGGGGTATAAAGACAATGCTCTTTATATGCAAGGTGCATTCTCAGGTGCAAAATAATCACGAATAAGGAGCGAAATTATGCGTAAATTTACTTATTCTCTTCTTGCTAGCAGTATTTGGGCAGGCTTAGCCTTGCCCGTGATGGCGGAAGAAAATACAGAAACCGCCAATACGGAAAGTTTAGAAACCATTGTGGTGAGCGGTTCTTCCTTTAGCCAACAAATGGGCACACAGATCATTACGGCAGAAAAAATTAAACATACGCCGATTCGTAATAGCCATATTACGGAATTATTACGCACCAATCCGAACGTACAATTTTCCAATAAAGCGGACAGTGCGGATAATGCAGGCGATATTAAGCCCAATGAAGTGTCTTTCCACGGGGAAAAATACTGGGAAAATAACTTTATCATTGATGGCATGTCCAATAATGATAACTTAAACCCAGGGGCAGATGCCCGTTCTGTTGATACCAACAACCCTTACGATCTGCCAGACGGTAACTCGCAATCGTTGTGGATCGATCCGTCTTTGCTCAAAACTGTGGAAGTGTTTGACAGCAATATTTCCGCCAAATACGGCAATTTCACAGGCGGTGTGATCAATGCGGAATTAAAAGATCCGAATTTAGAAGGCCCAGAGGGACGAGTCTATTATCGTACTACGCGGAGTGCGTGGGCAGATTATTATGCGTCGGGCGATACTAGCAATAACCGCTACTTAAATATTCACGAACATTATGTGAAACATAGCTACGGTTTTGTGGCAAGTACACCGTTAAGCGACAAGGCTGCTCTCACCTTTGCTTATGATCGCACCACCTCTGATATTGACTATTATCATACGGAATTAGTGCATGCCGATGGTAGCCGTGTGCCAAGTCATCAAAAACGGGTGAATGAAACGTTCTTATTGCGAGGCGTGTATTTGCCTGACAACGGCGATTTATGGCGTGCTACTTTGATTTATTCACCACATAAATCTGAAAAACCACGTGATAACGTGGTGAACGGGCGTTATACCGATACAGGCGGTGGCGTGCAAGGTAGTATTGAATGGGAAAAAGAGTTTGCCAATCTCAAAATGAAAACCCATATTGGCTATAAAAAAACGGGCGATGAAGTAGAAAACGACAGTGCCGATTATGTCCGTTATGCCAAAGAATTTAGCGAGGATTATCTGAACGAACAAACCTACGGCGGTTATGGTCGCGTTTATACCCAAAAAGAAAGTTTTACCGCGAAACAAGATTTCACGGTCAATGAAATCGATTGGGGCCCAACTCGCCATAAAATCAGCTTTGGTTGGTCGGCAGAACGCTCTAAAGCCCAATACAAACGTGATGTTCCCACCACACAATATTATTATGTTACCAACACGGGCGTGGTCTGTAACGGCGCGGAACATTGTATTGACGGCGAACAATATGCCCGCAATAGCCAATATTTCTATGCACGCAATGTGAAAGCCAGCGATGATGATTACGGTGCGTATATTCAAGATCAAATCAATTGGGGACGTTTAGAGGCGAACCTTGGTTTGCGTGTGGATTACAACCGATTCTACGGCAATACTTCTCTCGCGCATCGTTTATCCGCTTCTTATGATGTGTTTGACGATCAAAGTACTCAAGTCTTTACGGGGTTAAACCGCTATTATGCTCGCTCCAATTTAAGCTATAAACTGCGTGAGGGCATTATGGGACGCGATACCTATCGCCGTAATTACAACGGTGTTAATGCAGACGGCACGTTGAGCGAGTGGCAGCTTTATAGTTCAGGCGATGTGAACGTGCCACGCCTGATGAATAAAGTAAAAACCCCTTATAACGATGAAGTGGTGCTTGGCTTTAACCAAAAATTATGGGGCAATAATCTGACCTTTAAATGGGTACATCGTAACGGTCGCGATCAATTAACCTCGCAACAACGCATTGTAAATGGTAAAGCCTATTATGTGTTAGTCAATGATGGTACATCCAGCAATAATACCTACTCGGTGACCTTTTCTTCACCTGAAGCCTATAAATTAGGTTTTATGGAAATGGGCTGGTCGGTTGCAGGTTCGATTTATCGTTACAAAAATAACAACCGCCATTATGATGCCACCGCTTCGGATGTGAATACCAAAGCCATCTATAACAACCGCTTATATGATGCCTCCGAACTGCCACCAGCGGACTTTAATGCCCCTTGGAAAGTGATTGGGACAATTAGCACCAAATTCCCAAGCATTAATTTGGCGTGGGATCACACCTTGAGCTATCAAGGCAAGAAAACCCAAATGACGACACAAAATAATAACTCATACTGTAACGGTGCAAACAGCAACACCGCAACATTACGCAGTATTTGTGGCGATTATGTGGGCGAAGTGGTGAATTATTATGATGAAACCATTGCAGGGCATTTTAACCTTGACTGGCGTTTTACTTACACTCAACCAATCAAAAATACACAATACCTTGAATTAACCTTGGATGTGAACAACGTACTTAACAAACAAGTCCCTGTTAGCACCCGTGCCAATTCCAATGTGAAACCCGTTTGGCGAATGGGACGTAATTTCTGGTTTGGGGTAAGTTATAATTGGTAATAATGTCAATGTTTACCTTGTAAATCCCCCCCACACTAACCTGTGGGGGTTAACCTGTAAATAAAAACAGATAAATTGACTTTATATCGCGATATTGATAGACTACGATGCAGTTCGTTTATGGAGAAAATGGTATATGAAACCCTCTGAATTAATGCAACAATGCCGACCACAATTACAACATATTTTCCAAAAATATCCCGATATTCAGCAGGCTTATATTTTTGGTTCGGTAGCTCGTGGTGATGATACAGAAAAGAGTGATTTAGATATTATGCTACACTACCCTAAAGGCATGAATTTATTTGTTTTAGGAGGCTTACAAGATGATATTGAACAATTATTTCCCAATTTAAAAATTGATCTTATTAATGCTCGGCACTATTCCACGACTTTTTATCCAACAGAAAATCAATTAATTTATGAACGCCCTAATTAAACTGACACGTTACTTAAATATTATCGCTATGGCTTGCAAAGATATTATTGAATTTGTAGGCGATAGTGATTTTGAACAACTCGTTATTATCCCTGTGTTTCTTGACAAAATAAACGCATTACAAACTCAACTCCATTCATAAAATCCGCCATAGAGCCACCGAAATGCAACTTATATTTTCCCTTTTTTTTCTCTTTTTTACTTTATTCGCTCAAGCTGAAATCCCCCAGCCCATTCAAGGACAACTCGACAACGGTTTTCGTTATGCTCTGCTACCTTTGCATAGCGAAAAAAATCATGTAGAAATTCGCCTGAAAGTCAATGCAGGAGCAGTGGATGAAACCGATGATCAAACGGGTGTTGCGCATATGGTGGAACATTTAACCTTTCGTGCTTCGGAAAAATATCCCCATGGCATTATGCCCTATTTACATGCTCAACAATGGCAACGCGGACAACATTATAATGCGGTGACCAATAATGACAGCACCACTTACATGTTCTCTCCCCCACACAAACCCGATTTAAATCAACTGTTTGATGTGCTATCTCAAATGCTGTTTCACGCTAAAATCACTGCAACAGATTTAGATGATGAACGTAAAATTATCCTCGAAGAATGGCGACAAGGGCAAGGTGTGGCAGAGCGCATGAATCGTTTACGCACCAATACGGTGCGAATCGATTCCCGTTATACTCGCTCCCCTGTTATTGGCTCGCAAGAAAGCATTCTAACCATGCCCGCCGAAAACCTGCAAAATTTCTACCGCACTTGGTATGTACCGAACAATATGCAATTGCTGATTGTGGGCGATATTGATGGGGAACAAACAGAACGCTTCATTCAGCAGTATTTTGCCCCGATTCCAGCCAAAACATTGCCGCAACGGGATTATTATGAACCTCGCTTAAGCGATACATTACGCACCATTCAATTGCAAGATCCGCAAAGTGGCATGAGCCAAGTAGCTTATATTGTCCGCTTTGATGAAAAGTATTTACGCCAACAAAGCGAACAAGGGCGTTACCTACGTTTATTGGATCGCATTGCCTTAAATTTACTTACGCAACGTTTACGCAACCAACAAAGCGAACTTCCACAAGGGGTCAACAGCCTTGTGGTGCGGAAATCAGAAATTGGTAAAAATACGGTAGCATTGGGCATTTTTGCAGGGGTGGATGAACAATCCCATACTCAAGGCTTACAACAAATTTTTAATGAAATTGAACGCCTTAAACAGCACCCTTTTACTCAACAGGATTTAGCCAAACAAAAAGCCCTGATTCAACAACAAATTGATAAAGCTCGCCAAGCCAATAACGAGCGAGATTTTGCCAAATGGGTACAAGTGATGCAAGAAACCTTGCTCGCCGATAAACCCTATTATAGCCAACAGGAACTCGTCGAATTGACCGAACCCTTATTGCAAAAAATCACCCTTGATGAGGTGAATCGGCATATTCAGCGTTGGTTTCAACAGCCAGATCGCATTGTGCAATATCAAGCACCTCGTTTAACCCAAATTGAACCGATCACACAAGAAATGGTGGTGAATTTGCAACAAAAAACAGAAAAAATGCGTTTTTCTGAACCTGTGCAAGAAAAAATTATTCCCTTAAAAACCTTTCCTGAGATAACACAAACAGGATCGATTATCGCGGAAAAAGCCTATCCCGAACAGAATGTGATCTACTTTACGCTCTCCAATGGCGATAAAGTGGTTTGGTTAAAAAGCGAACTGGCTAATGACAGCACTTATTTTCAAACCCAAAGCAGTGCAGGTTTTCAGGGGGAAGGGCTAGGTTATTGGCAAAGCCAAATTGCCAGCCAATTGCTTATGCAAAATGCCCCTCGAGATTGGACGGAAGAAGAAATTCAACATTGGAAAAAACAGCATAATATCAACTTACTAGCCAAACAAAGTGAACAAAAATTATCTTTTAGTGCGGTGGTTAAAAATACTCATTTGGCGGATTTGTTGCGTTTATATTATGCCTATCAACAGGAAACCACGATTACGCAAGGCTTAAAAGATGTCAAAAAACAAATGATCCGCCACCTTGATTTAACCCGTAAAGACACCTTAGAAAATCAACAAATTAAAGCACTTACGCAATTACGTTACGGCGTCGAACGCACGGATGTGCTACCAACCTTGGCAGAATTGCAGGATCTTAACTATCAAAATTTACAACAACAATGGCAACAAATGCGGGCTACCCCGACCACTTATTATGTGCTAAATAATATGGAATACGACCAAATAAAAACGGTTATTCAACAATATTTAAGCACGATTCCACGCCAACAAGCCCTTGCAAGCCAGCAAACCCTGCCATTGACGGGCGTTGACCGCCGTGATTTTGCCATGAATATCGCCCCGAAAAATGACGTACGACTTTGGACATTCCAACCCCACAAATGGCAAGGAAAAGATGCCGTATTAGTATCCTTACTTCGCCAAATTGCTAGCCAAAAACTCAAATTATCCTTACGCGATAAACATCTCGGCGTATATAGCTTACGCTTTGAAAGCCAGCTCAACCCAGAAACACAACGCATTGAAAGCGAACTGCATTTCACAGCCAATCCCGCCAAAACCCATGAGCTTATCAAACAAGCTCAACAAGTATTACAGCATTTGGCAGAACAAATTACCGAAAGCGATGTACAATCGGCGAAAAAACAATTTATACAAGCCGAAAAAGAACGCCAAAAATCCCCCTATATTTGGTTAAATCGCTTAATGTTAAGCGACAATCAATTCAATTCGCCCCAATATCTCACCGAATTGAACCAATTGGCGGAAAACATCACCCTTGATAACATTCAAGAAATGGCAAAACAGATTTATCAACCAAACAATGTCAAAGTGTTTGTTATCACGCAGAAAACAGAAAAATAAGAGAAATGACAGCGCAATTTTTTACAGGGATGGAACAAAAATAAAAATCCCAAAAAAACACCGCACTTTTGGGATTTTTATTGTGGGCGAGCTTATTTCAGTGCGCCCTAATTATTTAGGAACAGATTACCCGAGTCCTTTACATGAAGATAAGTTAAAGTTGTACCTTAAAAATCTTTGCCATTTTTATCCGCACTTTCTATTGTCGAAGTTGGATTATTAGATTGAGGCGCCTCAGTCTTATCTTCTGGCTGAGTCGGTTCATCCTGTTTCTTGTCATCCCAACCACTCGGTGCCGTCACAGGTTCACGGTTCATCAGTTGTTTAATTTGTTCTTCTTCAATGGTTTCATATTTTACTAAGGCATCTTTCATGGCATGTAAAATATCCATATTATCGACCAAAATTTGTCTGGCACGCTCGTAGTTTCTCGCCACGATAGCACGGACTTCTTCATCAATCACGTGAGCCGTTTCATCAGACATATGTTTGGCTTTTGCCATAGAACGTCCTAAGAAAACTTCACCATCATCTTCAGTATACAAAATCGGGCCAAGTTTATCCGAGAATCCCCATTGGGTCACCATATTACGCGCAATATTGGTGGCCACTTTAATATCGTTAGAGGCGCCCGTAGAAATATTTTCTTCGCCATAAATCAAGTCTTCCGCTAAACGTCCTGCATACAAAGTAGAAAGTTTACTTTCTAATTGTTTTTGGCTAATACTCACCTGATCGCCCTCTGGTAAGAAGAACGTCACCCCTAAGGCACGGCCTCGTGGAATAATGGTTACTTTATGCACAGGATCATGTTCTGGCACCAAATAACCCACAATGGCATGCCCTGCCTCATGATAAGCCGTGCTTTCTTTTTGTTTGTCGGTCATAATCATGGTGCGACGTTCAGGCCCCATATTGATTTTGTCTTTGGCTTTTTCAAAATCTAACATGGTCACCACACGTTTGTTACTACGGGCGGCAAACAATGCGGCCTCGTTCACAAGGTTAGCCAAGTCGGCGCCTGAATAGCCCGGTGTGCCACGAGCGAGGGTCATTGCGTCAACATCTTTTTCAATCGGTACTTTACGCATATGTACTTTAAGAATTTGCTCACGACCCCGAACGTCTGGCAAACCTACCACCACTTGACGGTCAAAACGACCGGGACGAACCAAGGCGGGATCCAGTACATCAGGGCGGTTGGTGGCCGCAATCACGATAATCCCCTCTTTGCCCTCAAAACCGTCCATTTCCACTAGCATTTGGTTTAACGTTTGTTCACGTTCATCATGACCACCGCCTAAGCCGGCACCACGTTGACGGCCAACCGCATCAATTTCATCAATAAAAATTAAACAAGGGGCATTTTTCTTCGCTTGTTCAAACATATCACGAACACGAGAGGCGCCCACGCCCACAAACATTTCCACAAAGTCCGATCCCGAAATCGTGAAAAATGGCACTTTTGCCTCACCCGCAATGGCTTTAGCAATCAAGGTTTTACCAGTACCTGGAGGACCCACCATTAATACGCCTTTCGGAATTTTACCGCCAAGATTTTGGAATTTACTTGGATCACGTAAGAAGTCCACGATTTCGCCCACTTCTTCTTTAGCTTCATCACAACCCGCCACATCCGCAAAGGTGGTTTTAATTTGCTCTTTATTCAGCATTTTAGCACGGCTTTTACCAAAGCTCATGGCCTTACCGCCACCGCCTTGCATTTGACGCATAAAGAACACCCACACGCCGACCAAAAATAGCATTGGGAACCAAGACACTAAAATTTGCGAGAACAAACTACGTTGTTCTGGCAATGCACCCTCAACTTTGACTTTTTGTTTTAACAAGTCGTTGAGAATTTGACGATCTTCTAATGGGGTTGGTAATACGGTGGTATATTTGGTACCATCTCGTTTAGTAACAAAAATTTCTCCGACTTCATTAAATTTCGTTTGGGAAATTTGTTGATTTTCCACATCTGTCATAAATGTTGTGTAATCAATACGACTCGTCGAATCAGTTGAATTAAATCCTTGGTATGCTGTCATCATCACGACGGCAATAACCACCCAAAGGACCAGATTTTTAATCATATCGTTCAAGGTTTGACCCCATTGTTATTAAAGTTAAAAAATTGTTGTTAGCTTACTATAAAATGACCATTAATCAAAACAATCAATGCAATTAATGTTTATAACCCGTCGCCACAATATACACTTCACGGGAACGTTCTCTTGAGGCTTCCGGTTTACGCACTTTCACGACACTAAATAATGCGCGAATTTCACGTAAATAGTCATCAAATCCCTCGCCTTGGAACACTTTCACCACAAAACTCCCTTTGTTGGCTAACACCTGTTTGCACATATCCAAGGCCAATTCGACCAAATACATGGCCCGTGGGATATCTACTGAGGGCATGCCACTAAAGTTGGGGGCCATATCCGACATGACCACATCTACTTTAGCCTCGCCCACGCGTTCCAATAATGCTGCAAGCACATTTTCATCACGAAAATCCCCTTGCAAGAAATCCACGCCCACCATCGGATCCATTTCCAAAATATCACAAGCAATCACTCGACCTTTGCCGCCGATTTGAGTCACCACATATTGCGACCAACCCCCCGGTGCAGCACCAAGATCCACGACGGTCATGCCTTGCTTAAACAAGCGATCAGTTTGCTGAATTTCGTCGAGTTTAAAGTAAGCCCGAGAGCGCAATTTCTGCTTATGCGCTTTCTGTACAAATTGATCTTTAAAATGTTCATTTAACCAACGGCTTGAACTTGCCGATCTTTTTCTTCCCATAATTTCTTAAATTTTGTGGTAGTTTCCTTAATATAAGGGTAAAATTGCCGAATTCAACCAAACTGCGGTATTTTTCACCGCACTTTTTTACAATTAGGATATTATTTATGTCAATGACATTATCAACCAAACAAAAACAATTTTTGAAAGGCCTCGCCCATCATTTAAATCCTGTCGTCATGCTCGGCGGTAACGGATTAACCGAGGGGGTACTTGCTGAAATTGACAATGCGTTAAATCATCACGAACTGATTAAAGTCAAAGTGGCGGGAGCCGATCGTGACACTAAACAACTGATTATTGACGCCATTGTACGTGAAACGCAATCCGTTGCAGTACAAACCATTGGCCACATTGTGGTGCTATATCGTCAAAGCGAAGATAAAAAAATTCAGTTGCCGAAGAAATAACCCTCACCCTAGCCCTCTCCCATAGGGAGAGGGAATTTTCCCGAGATAAGAAAAATAATCCTCACATTGGGAGCAAATTTTACAGCCTCTCCCTTTGGGAAAGGACGGAGAAAATCCGTTAGGATTTTCGGGAAGTGAGGGTATTATTTATATTCCACTTCCACAATATCAAATTCCACTTTTCCGCCTGGCGTGGTAATTGTCACGGTATCATCAACCTCTTTGCCAACCAATCCACGAGCAATGGGAGAATTTACCGAGATCAAGCCTTGCTTAATATCCGCCTCATCATCACCGACAATTTGATAACTCACTTCTTCTTCCGTATCGACATTCAGCAACACCACCGTTGCCCCAAAAATTACCTTACCATTATTTGGCATTTTGGTGACATCAATAATTTGACAATTCGCCAGTTTACCCTCAATTTCTTGAATACGCCCCTCGCAAAAGCCTTGTTGCTCACGGGCCGCATGATATTCTGCGTTTTCTTTTAAATCACCATGTTCACGCGCTTCGGCAATGGCTTTAATAATTTCTGGACGGCGGGTATTTTTTAAGAAATCAAGTTCCTCTCTTAATAATGCTGCGCCACGCACGGTCATTGGAATTTGTTTTAACATCAATCCATTTCCTTTTTTTAGGTAAAAACAAAACCACGGCATTGTTTTTTATTTGCTTTTTAGGCAATGGCAATGTCGTAGTCTATTAAAAATGTCAGGTTAATAGAGAAAAATATTTACTCTCTCTTATTCAGGGGCTATTATTGTTCGTCTGACAAAAAATAGCAACCCCAAAAACACAACAATGAAAAATTTAAGCAAAAAATGGCTATTTACAAGCCTCCTCTTTTCTTCTCAACTCTTTGCTCAGGTGGATGTTCCCACCATTGCACAACAACTTCCCCAAGGCACAAGTTTAGGTTTTGTGGCCAAAAATCTGCAAACTAATCAAATTGTGGCACAACATAATGCGAGTACCTTTATGCTGCCAGCCAGTACACAAAAAGTATTCACTGCGCTGGCTGCGAAATTAACCTTAGGCGATCAATTTCAATTTGAAACGAGTTTGTTGACCAACGGCAAAGTGCAAAATAACAGCTTAAACGGTGATTTAGTGGTAAAATTTACTGGCGATCCCGATTTAACCAGTGGCCAACTTTATACCTTATTAGCTCAACTAAAAAAACAAAATATTCAAAAAATCACTGGTAATCTCATTTTAGATACGTCAATTTTTGCTAGTCATGATCGGGGTTCAGGTTGGATTTGGAATGATTTAACCATGTGTTTTAATGCACCGCCAGCCGCCGCTAATATTGACAATAACTGCTTTTATGTAGATTTAGATGCCAATCAAAGTGTCGGTGAAAATGTTAAATTTAACATACCTTCGCAATTCCCCATTCAGATCTTTGGTCAGGTGCAAGTAGTAAGTAATGAAGAATCCAATTATTGCCAACTTGATGCTGTGGTTCATGACAACAACCGCTATCAAATCAAAGGTTGTATGGCCAGACAAAGTAAACCTTTTGGGCTAAGTTTCGCCGTGCAAGATCCCGATGCTTATGCAGCAGCAATCGTACAACGTCAATTAAGCCGTTTAGGTATTCAGTTTAACGGTCATGTGCAAATTCCACACCGTCCACAGAAAGGTACATTATTAGCTCAACATTTCTCTAAACCACTGCCGGATTTATTGAAAAAAATGATGAAAAAATCCGATAACCAAATTGCGGATGCCCTTTTCCGTTCCGTGGCTTATCGATATTACCAACGTCCAGCCTCTTTTAATTTAGGCGCCATGGCATTAAAAAATATTTTGGCTAAACAAGCAGGTATCAAATTTGGTAATAGTATTGTGGCTGACGGCTCGGGGTTATCACGACATAATCTCATCGCACCAGAAACCATGTTACAAGCGCTTGAATATATAGCGAAAAATGAAAGTACATTACATCTATTAGAAACCTTTCCGATTGCGGGTGTGGACGGTACGATCAGTGGGCGTGGTGGTTTAATCCAACCGCCTTTAGTGAAAAACGTGATCGCCAAAACAGGATCGCTGAAAGGCGTTTATAATTTAGCGGGTTTTATAACCAATGCCCGTGGTGAGAAAATCGCTTTCGTGCAGTTTATTAATGGTTATTCCACAGGTGAGTTAGAAAATAAAACCAAACGTGCGCCATTAGTACAATTTGAAAGTCAGATTTATAATAAAATCTATCAGGAATAGCCTTGCGCTAAGAAAAATAAGGGTTCTCCATATTGAGAACCCTTTTTTATCATAAGATGAAATAAAACGCTGATTACAGCATATTTTTTTCGCCCCGAGAAAGGCTAATCAAGCCTGAACGCACAATCTCTAACACGTTAGTTTCTTCTTTTAACGCATGAATAAACGCATCCAATTTATCTTTGGTACCCGATAGCTGAACAGTATAAGATTTGGTGGTCACATCCACGATTTGGCCTCGGAAAATATCCGCTAAGCGTTTGATCTCGTCACGTGACGTGCCTGTCGCACGTACTTTAACTAACATCACTTCACGTTCCACATGATCGCAATCGCTTAAACTGATCACTTTAAACACATCAACCAGTTTATGTAATTGCTTTTCAATTTGTTCTAATACTTGTTCATCACCCGAGGCTTCAATGGTCATCCGTGAAAGTGTCGGATCATCTGTGGGCGCCACGGTTAGACTTTCAATGTTAAACGCACGTTGTGAAAATAAGGCGACCACACGGGATAAGGCACCAGATTCATTTTCTAATAATACTGATAAAATTCTACGCATTTTGTTTCTCCTTATTCTTTTTCTGGTGCACCTAACAACATTTCATTCATCGCCCCACCCCGTATTTGCATTGGATACACATTTTCGGTGGCATCGATCAACACATCCACAAAGACTAATTTGTCTTTAATGGCAAAGGCTTGAGTGAGCTTTTCTTCTAATTCATCGGCATGATTGATTTGAATCCCTACATGTCCGTAGGCCTCGGCTAATTTCGTAAAATCAGGCAACGAATTCATATACACTTGTGAATGGCGACCTGAATAAATTAAATCTTGCCATTGTTTGACCATGCCTAAGAAACGGTTATTTAAACTCACAATCACAACGGGCGTGTCATATTGTTTGACGGTGGACAGTTCTTGAATATTCATTTGAATACTGCCGTCCCCCGTTACACACACCACGGTGCTGTCTGGATGGGCGAATTTCACCCCAATCGCTGCCGGCAAACCAAAGCCCATGGTGCCTGCACCGCCTGAGTTGATCCAACGGCGTGGTTCATCAAAGGGATAATGTAACGCCACGAACATCTGATGTTGTCCCACATCAGAGGCAATATAAGCGTCGCCTTTGGTTAAGCGATAAATGGTTTCAATCACCGCTTGTGGCTTAATTTCTTTTGAAGTGCGGTCAAATTCAAGGCATTTTTTCGCTTTCCATTGATCGATTTGTTGCCACCATTCCGTTAAATCCGATTGAGATTTGGCTAAATTTTCATCTTGTAATAAGGCTAAAAATTCGCTAAACACATTATCCACACTGCCAACAATCGGAATGGCGGCCGGAATATTTTTTGAAATTGAGGTTGGGTCAATATCAATTTGAATGATTTTGGCATGTGGGCAATATTTTTTTACATTATTGGTGGTGCGATCATCAAAGCGCACCCCAACCCCTAAAATCAAATCGGAATCGTGCATGGCACAGTTGGCCTCATAAGTCCCGTGCATGCCAAGCATACCTAAGAATTGGCGATCCGTTGAGGGATACGCTCCTAATCCCATTAAGGACGACGTCACCGGTAAATTTAATAATTTGGCAAATTGACGCACTTTGTCACTGCTGTTGTTAATCACCACCCCGCCGCCTACATACAACACCGGTTTTTTCGCCACCAATAAGGCTTTCAAGGCTTTTTTAATTTGCCCTTTATGACCTTGCGAATTTGGGTTATAAGAACGTAAGCTCACCTCTTTTGGATATTCATAAGGATATTTATTGGCCGGATTGACCATATCTTTAGGAATATCAATCACTACAGGCCCTGGTCGCCCCGTAGAGGCAATATAAAAGGCCTTTTTAATGATTTCAGGAATCTGTTCAGGACGTTGAATAATAAAGCTGTGTTTCACCACAGGGCGGGTAATTCCTATCGTATCACACTCTTGGAATGCGTCGGTGCCGATTAAATTAGAGGGTACTTGTCCCGTTAAAACCACTAACGGCACGGAATCCGCATAGGCGGTGGCGATTCCCGTAATCGCATTGGTGGCACCGGGGCCTGAAGTCACTAACACGCAGCCTACTTCCCCCGTAGAACGCGCATAACCATCAGCCATATGCACCGCAGCTTGTTCATGACGAACCAACACATGCTCAATGCCCCCTAACGTATGGATAGCGTCATAAATATCCAACACCGATCCACCTGGATAGCCAAACAAAAATTTTACTCCCTGATCACGCAACGACTGCACAACCATTTCTGCGCCTGATAATTTCTTCATAAAATCACTCCGTTTTTACTCATTATTCTTGCCGAATTTTAACCGCACTTTTCACTTCAAGTACCTTGTTCGGTATCACTGTAAAGTCAGTGTACTAAATTTTGATTAATTGTCTATTCTTTTTTTTGCCATAAAATCCAAATTAATCAGAATAAAATTCTAAATTTATTAAAATAACAATATTTAATAAATAAAAATAACTCAAAAAGTAAAAAATGCGACATAAAGCCGCATTTTATAAAAACAAAACAAAATAAAATTTTATTTAAAAATTTTCATCAGATCACAATTTTAGCGTTTTCTACTGATCAATATCGTCATAAACAACACGGCACCCGTCGTAATAAAACCTAACCAACCAGACTGAGTGAAACCGATCACTAAATAGCCAATGGTGGTCGCTAATGCCACTAATAACGCATAAGGCAACTGTGTGGTCACATGATCAATATGGTTACATTTCGCTCCCGTTGAGGATAAAATCGTGGTATCTGAAACAGGTGAACAATGGTCACCACAAACTGCGCCCGCCATGACCGCAGACAAGCAAGGTAACAATAATTCCGGTGAGGCATTCACCGCAATAGCAGCCGCAATCGGTAACATAATCCCAAAGGTTCCCCAACTGGTGCCCGTTGAAAAGGCCATGGCGGCGCCTAAAACAAAGAGAATTGCCGGTAAAAAGGCCGGATTTAAATTGTCAGAAATTAAGGTAGACAAGTATTTCCCCGTTTGCATATCGCCCACAATTTTATTAATCGTCCAAGCGAAGAATAAAATGGCAATGGCGCCTAACATGGATTTCACACCCACCCACCAAGATTTTCCGTATTCGTTTAAACTCACATTGCGGTTAGCTAAAATTAATAAGCTCGATACCACTAAGGCACAAACACCACCCACCACTAAGGAAATCCCAACGGTGGTATTCTCAAAGGCGCCCAACACGCTAAACGGTTTACCATCTGCACTTAACACATCATTACCGGTTTTCATCATCATTGCCACCGTGGCGACAATCAAGGTGATAATTGGCAACACCAAATTGCGCACTTTCCCCGAGCTTTGCTCTTGTTCTTCACTTTCTTCTGTCGCTTGTTCTAACGCTAATTGTTCATGACGAGCCATCGGACCAATATCAAAAGAAAAATAAGCCACCACAAAAACCATAATCATCGAAAAAATCGCATAGAAATTCATCGCACTCATGGTCATAAAGGCACTAAATGGCGAATAACCGGTAATAGCATGTTCTGCTAATAAGCCCGCAATCAGGGTCATAATATAGGCACCCCAACTGGAAACGGGCATCATCACGCACATTGGTGCGGCGGTGGAGTCTAAAATATAAGCCAATTTTGCACGTGACACATGAAATTTATCGGTCACCGGACGTGCAATGGCGCCTACCGCTAAACTATGAAAATAATCATCAATAAAGGTCACAAACACCAAACAGGCCGCCATTAATTTCGCACCACGACGCCCTTTAATGCGTTTTTGCGCCCATTTTGCAAAGGCTTGATTACTGCCCGACACGCTCAAAAGTGCGGTTAAAATGCCCAGTAATAATAAGAAAAGAATAATATGAAGATTGCTGTCATTGAAAGCAAACTGACCTTGTTCGTCCACTTCATAAATTAATGAAGAGACACGTTCAAAAAGATAGCTCAGTGTTGATCCCACCTGAGCATTGGTGAGCATTAAAGCACCCACAATAATACCAATACTTAATGACAACAAGACTTTACGGGTAATAATCGCCAACCCGAGCGCTAATAATGGCGGTACAACCGACCAAATTGAGGAGGAAAAATCGATAAGATCCATATGTTCTACCTAAAGTAAGGGAGAACCACTGACATTAGTTTCATCATACAGCCAATGAAAATAATTTAGAAATAAAGGCAGTAAAAACCACCCCTAACAGTAGCGCTCCATAGTAAATAAAGTGGCATAATAAATTACACCCTCGACTATGACAGTAACGTTTCTTTCGATAACGTCACCAACCAATTAAAATGACTTTTAATTGATTTCGGCGAATATTCCTTTCCTTTTTCTTCATCGTTATCCACTCGGAAAAAATACTTATAATATCCGCACCTCTACATTTGTAGGATGTGCAAAGATTACCTCAATAATGGACAAATGCCAATAGGTATGAAAAATATTTTTTCATTATCTCAGCAAAAAACGAAATATTTACAAAAAACAAGAATAAGGATATGATTATTCGTATCTGATTTTAAATTAACTTATCACTGGAGAATATAATATGAGTAACCTCGTAAATGTATTAACTAACTTACGTAGCTTACGTGCTGCAATTAATACGATTGATTTAGCCAAAGCAGAACAAATCCTCGAAAAATTACAACTGATTATTGATGAAAAACGCAAAGCCGCCGAGGCGCAAGTGGCGGAAATCAAAGCTCGTCAAGAGCTGATAAAAAAATATCAAGCTGAACTGAAAGAAAAAGGGATTTCCTTATCTGAATTAATTGACAATCATGTTGAAAACAAAGTCAAAAAACAACGCACTTCACTGCCTGCAAAATATCAATATATTGATGACAATGGTGAACAACGCACTTGGAGTGGTCAAGGTCGTACACCAAAAGCCATTAAAAATGCCTTAGATGCGGGAAAATCCTTAGACGATTTTAAAATCTAATTCGCCTCACTTTTCCGATAAAACCCATTAATTAATGGGTTTTATTTATCTCCAATACAAAGAAAACGCATATGATTGAAAATAAAATTTTATTAACCGACTGTCCTGATGATAAAGGACTTATCGCAAAGATTACGAATATTTGTTATAAGCACCAATTAAATATTATACATAATAACGAATTTGTGGATTTTGAAACCAAACATTTCTTTATGCGCACCGAATTACAAGGTATTTTTAATGAAGAAACCTTGCTAGCGGATTTAAATTTTAGTTTACCACAAGGGACAAACTGCCGTTTAATTGATAGTAGCCGAAAAAAACGTATTGTAATTTTAGTCACCAAAGAGGCCCATTGTTTAGGTGATATATTAATGAAAACCTATTATGGCGGCTTAGATCTTGAAATTGCGGCGGTCGTTGGCAATCATGAACATTTACGTTCCCTTGTTGAACGCTTTGATGTGCCTTTTCATTGTATTAGCCACGAAAATTTAACACGTGTAGAACATGATAAATTATTGGCCGACAAAATTGATGAATATCAGCCTGATTTTATTGTGCTCGCCAAATATATGCGTGTATTAAATCCTGAATTTGTCGCTCGTTATCCAAATCGAGTGATCAATATTCACCATTCTTTTTTACCTGCCTTTATTGGTGCCAATCCCTATAAACGTGCTTATGAACGTGGGGTAAAAATTATTGGGGCAACCGCACATTTTATTAATAATGAATTAGATGAAGGCCCAATTATTATGCAAAATGTCATCAATGTGGATCATACTTATTCCGCAGAAATGATGATGAAAGCGGGACGAGATGTGGAAAAAACCGTATTAAGTCGTGCATTAGATTTGGCGATTCATGATCGGCTATTTGTATTCCAAAATAAAACCATTATTTTATAAACCTATATTTAACACCCAATATAAAAAAATCCCCAGAAATTATCTGGGGATTAAAATTCGCAATAAATAATTTATTATTTAATCACAACAACATCAATTGCCGCAGGACCACGTTGAGAATCTTGTACATTATATTCTACGTTATCACCTTCGTTTAAGGTTTTGTAGTTGTCACCCACGATACCAGAGAAATGAACGAATAAATCTTTTCCGCCATTTGCTGGAGTGATGAAACCAAAACCTTTATCAGAGTTGAACCATTTTACAGAACCGTTTAATTTAGACATGTTGTCTTCCTTATATTTTAAAATTTAAATTTGCGCTTGGAAATGCAAGCAATAACGCTAAGAAAGAATATAGAAACTGATACTAATAAAGATCCAAGAACAAATTTGAAACTTGTGATACGGAAGAACTAATAACGCATTTTATAAACTATCGTCTAGCAGGCGCTGATTAGAACATTAATCACCCATTAAAGCAAGTGATATTTCCTATTATTTTAAAATAAAAATAATTATTAAAAAATTTAGAAAAAATACACATTCCCCCTCACGCTCATACACAAAAAAGCTGGCAAGCCATTTGACTTACCATCTTTTTAGTTATCTTAGCTACACAACATCACTCATTGGGGCAATTTAATTTATTCCCTCTTATTTTTCAGTTTCGTTGGTATTATTATTCACAATATGCAAATCCATTTGATCATAAGGAATGGAAATGCCCGCCTCGTCATAAGCCACTTTCACGTCCTCTAACATGGCCCAATAGACTTTCCAATAATCTGAATTTTTCACCCAACCACGTGCTATTAATTGTACACTACTCGCCTCTAAGGAACCCACAGCAATCACGGGTTCAGGGGTTTTTAACACCATATCATTTTTCGCAAAAATGGCAGCCACAATGTCTTTCGCTTGTTTAATATTCGACTCATAAGAAATATCAAAGGTTAAATCCACACGGCGAGTCTCATTCAAAGAATAGTTAGTAATGCTATCGGCAAACACTTTGCCATTTGGCACTAATACGGTTTTATTGTCACCTGTTCTAAGCTCCAACATTAATAAACCCATTTGATGAACCGTTCCCGTGGTGCCAGACGTTTCAATAAAATCACCTTTATTAAAAGGTTTGAAGATCAGCAACATCACGCCCGCTGCAAAATTCTGCAAGGAATTTTGTAAGGATAAACCAATGGCTAAACCCGCCGCACCAATTAATGCCACTAGCGAGCTAGTATTAATACCTAACTGGGAAAGTGAGGCAATCACCGTGATTAAAAGCAATAAGAAATAACTGATGGAACGCACAAAACTTTGTAACATTTCATCTTTGGTCGAGGCTAAGGCGGCTCGTCCTAATAAATTACTCACCACTCGAGTGATGATTTTCCCCACATAAAAGATGACAATCGCCAATAAAATTTTGGTACCATAAGGAATAATCCAGTCGTTTAATAAAGTGCCTAAATCCATATTCGACACTTCTTTCAGAATTTTTCCTGTTTCACCAATCACATCTAACTGTGCGGTTTCCGTTGCATTTTCTGCAGCCATTTTTGTTTCCTCTTTTGATTAAAATAAATTGTGACAAACCTACATTACAAACCCACGGCAGCCTTAATTCTGTCCGCAAACATCCCCACACTCAAAGCATAATAATTAGATCGGTTCCAATCTAAAATGGTGCGGAAATTATTCGATACTAAAAATGCACGTCCCACTTGTTTATCGGGTTGCACTAACCACAAATTCGCAGAAGATAAAGCGTTGAGTTTTTGTGCCTCTGCACTGTTTTTTAACATAATGCCTCGGGCTTGCCAATCTTTCAGCGAGCGTGCTTTACCTTTTTCTGTTCCCGATAAGGCTAAATCAACCGGTTGAGTAAGCTGTACTTCCACGCCCCAAGGTAAGCGGTCATTCCACCCTACGGTGTGCAAATAGTTGGCAATAGAGGCAAACACATCATATTCATTTTTCCAAATATCTTTACGCCCATCGCTATCACCGTCTGCAGCATAGTTTAAATAAGAGGTCGGCATAAATTGCGTCTGTCCCATCGCCCCCGCCCAAGAACCGAGCATTTGCACCCGATTTAAATAGCCTTGATCGAGCATTTTCATCGCATTGATAAATTCTTGGCTAAATAATTTTTCACGGCGGCCATCAAACGCTAAGGTCGCTAATACGGAAAGTACATCAAAATTACCTTGATAGTAACCAAAACTGCTTTCCATACCCCATAAGGCTAAAATAAATTCTTGCTGTACGCCATATTTTTGGCTGGCTTTTTGCAAGGAAGTACGCACGTCCCAATAATTATCTTCGGCTTTATTTACTTTGGCTTGCGTAAGGTGTTTGTTAATATAATTTGTCGCACCATTTGGATTCGGTGGAGCGGGTGGCTGATTTTTACGACGTGCCGCATTGCCTGCTTGTTTTTGATCTAAACGCACCGCACTTTCAATATAAGAAATGTTATTTTGAGCATTTAAGGTTTTCGCAGATACGCCCTGTCCTGCTGCTTTTTGTTTGAGAAATTGCACGTAATCATTAAAATTATCTAATGTACGTGCTTTGCTGTAAGTGGCGTCACTCCCTAAAGCAGACACCGACATGTTGCCCGTCTTATTGGAGGAACAGCTTGCGACAGCTAAACAAGCACAAAGTGCGGTGATTTTTAATAAGGTTTTCATGGATTTTACTTTCCTATTTACGAATAAATTGATATAACTTTTCAAGTAATGCTTTGGGTAATAAACGAGGTAACATTCTGGTTAAAAATACGCCAAATCCAGTAATGGGATGTTGTAATTTTACTTGCGATTTCAATCGGTAAAGTTGCCATTCAAATTTGGCTTGCGACAAGCCACGGCGACGACCAACCATACCATTGCCGACACGCGCATAAACCAAAATATCAGATAAATTAGCCACTTGCGTAGGATTCTGTGCTACCAGATTGATCCACAAATAATAATCTTCTTGCAATCCTTGATAGCCGCCTGCTTTTAATACGGCTTGGCGTTGGTAAGCCACGGTCATGTGGTTAAACGGGCAGCGTTTTTGGGTAAATGTCACAATATCGGAGGCTGTGGTCGGCACTTTTCGATAGCTTACAATATCTTCAATGTTTGCACCGAATTCAGCAATTTGACCACCTAAAATCACCACTTCAGGATGTTGTTCAATAAAAGCTACTTGTTTTTCAAAGCGGTCGGGATAACAAATATCATCCGTATCCATGCGGAAAATCCAATCATGACTGGCCGCTTGAATCCCTTGATTTAAGGCTTTACCTAACCCAACATTTTGGGCTAAGGGGAGCAATTTAAGCGGTAAAATGGCGGTAAATTCATCAATCACCGCTTGCAATGCTGGCGTAATGGCACCGTCTAACACTAACAGAATTTCATCCGCCGGACGTGTTTGTGTCACTAAACTTTGTAAACATGCCCGTAAATATTCGGGCTTTTCCTTAATATATAAGGACATTAATACTGAAAATTTCATTTGCTATTCCGTTTAAATATAGCGTTTTAAATTAATCGCTAATTGAGGCGATATTGTACTGATAATCGCAATCATCAAATGTTTCACGTTATGGCTTAAACCAAAGATTTTAAAATAATAATAACCGGCTTTACGGGATAAATTCATGGCATGTGGATAAGACAACATATATAGCGAATTGATCGCAAAATTTTTCGCTTGCTGTTCGGTTTTGACATATTGTTGACCGATCATCGCAATGGCTTTTTCGGTGTTTTCCGTATTCGTGGATACACTCGATCTTTTGGTATGAAAAGCACAGATACTCAATGGCTCATCAATATATTTTGGGCGAAAATCAGGGCAACTTACTGCTTTTAACACAAAATCATAATCTTCTAAAGATTTTAACGCCGTGGATAATCCACCTAACTGCCAAAAGAAGTCTTTTTTAATCGCAATCATTGGCATACCACCGATTTTATTGACCAATAAAATTCTTTCTAATGAAATCTCTTGTTCGTTAATAGGCTTGGTCACATAACTAAATTTTTCATTCACCATTTCACATTTGGCAGGATGATAAATAAAGTTCAGCGTTGAATTTTGCTCAATGGTTTCGGCAATAATTTGACATTTTCGCTCATCAAAACGATCATCATCATCTAAAAATAATAACCACTCGCCTGTTGCCATTTTGGCACCATGATTACGACTTTGAGCGGGTCCAGCATTTTGTTCATTACGAATAAGTTTAACCTCAAAGCTAAAAGTGAGGTCAATTTTTAACGGATTTGGCGAACAATCATCAACCACAATGACCTCAAAATTCTTTGCGGTTTGTTGTTCTAAACTCACCAATAAACGATTAACTTCCAGATTACGATTATAGGAAGGTATGATAATACTAAACATGATTTTTTCTCACAATTTGTTTACCCTGCCCACCAAACAACGAAATAAACATTAAAAAGATAAACATAATCCCAGGGTAAGCGTAGGTATCGGCTTTGACATTTAATAAACTCAACAATAACAAGCTAGATAAAATAAATTTCCAACTGCCATTAAACCAGTTATCCGCAATCCGTTTCACAAAATAAGCTGTCACCACAAAACAAACCGCAATATAACCGATACCACCATATAATGCCTGACGAATAAAACCAGAGTCCGATCCGCCGTAATAACCTTTGCCGTTCAGATTATAATATAAGCCGTCACCTATCATCAGTTGTTTTAAACTTGGCATAAATAAATGTTTTTGCATTAGGGTATCCGTGGAAGAAGATAACCCAGTAGAAATACCAATAAATTTAGACGCTGGACGATCTGTCCCATAAATCAAATTAATCAAGGGTTCTAAAGCATGTTCAATATAAAGGCTTGATTGATAATTTATGGCTAAAATAAAAATTAATAAGCCGAACAATATTATCGGCAAAATATAATCTCGTTTAAAATAAATGACTAAGCTAAAAACAGAAAGTAATAAAAATGTTCTGCCTGAAATCAATCCGATACATAACATTAAAAACACATAAATCCCTTGCAATTTAGCTTGCTTCTCGGCATAAGCTAATAAAAAATGCAAAAGCATTAAGTAAAAGGCACTTAATTGGAAAAAGGCGGATGATGTTATGTTGTATAAACGATATTCCTGCTCCGATCCTGTAAACTGCGGTAAAATGGCACTGGCATTTGTACCTAATGCAATGCTAACTAAAAACGGAATACCCGTTAGTGCTAAAACGCCCATAATAGACTGAGCCACTATTCCTATTTTAATATCTCGAATAAATAGGCTTTTTTCTTGTTGCAGATAAAATAAATTATAAATTGCAATCCCCAATATAAATATCACCAACAGTTTAATATACATACTCAGTACACCAAACTCTGCTGTACCATTAATCAAAATCGGGATCACGGAAACAAGCACTAAAGCAGCACAAACGAATAAACTGTCTGCTGGAATAATCACTTGATTAATTTGTTTTTTATACCATTTATAAGCCAACCATAACACTGCAATAACACCAGCGACTAGACTCATTCGGATAAAATGAAAAGCCCAAGGATCATAAAGATAAAATAAATTAAATAATGCTGACATTATAAATTTCTCTTAATCGCTAACAGCTTTTTGGCTGGAAATTTCAGCCATTTTTGCCACCAACTATGTTTTAAGGCGGCACGTAAATCGGCTAAATTACTGGCTAATTTGGGGTTTTCAATCACCATTAACGGACGAATCACGATAATATCTAAGCCTAATTGTTTCTCAAACCAAATAAAATCATCTGCCAACCAAAAGATTTTTTGCTGTTGTTCAATGTAATCTAAGAACTTTTGACAAGCCGATTTTTTTATTAAATAAGCCACCGTGCCTGCAAAATAATTTTTATAAGGATAAGCATAACGATAACCTGTTGTCGCTATCTTCTTTTGCAGAAAACGCAATGTGGTTGGATAATTAATCTTCAACTCAATATCATCAAAGGTTGGGATTTTTGATTGTCCGACTAAAATAATATCGGCGGTAAGATTTTCAGTTAAAAGTGCGGTCAAATTTTGCTGAAAATTTTCTGCCAACAACGTATCATCTTCACAGACTAAAGCATAGTCATTTGCTTGAACAGTTTCATCATCTACAATTTTTTGATAAATCGCTAAATGGCTTAAAGTACAACCAATTTCACCTTTAGTCACTGCTCGTCCGTAGGCTTGTTTAAACCCATTAAAATCAAAACGGCTTTCTAATTCTGATGGTGACAAATTCATGGTATTAATGGCATTAAATACGTTAAAATCTGCTGTATCTGGTTGAGAGAAAAATAATTCCCTACGCTGTATGTCTTTTTCTAAAGAAATTAAAAATTTTCGCATTTTACACCGCACTTTTTTGTTCAGTTGTGCTAGTCACCGACATATCGGTGATCGGGTATTTGAAATAATAAATTAACGAAATCAATAAGCGAGTTAAACTGGCTCCAATAAGGGCATAAGCCAAACCATATAATTGAAGATCACGTAATAAATAAAATAAAACCACAAACACCACAATAGCAATTAATTGTCGCACAAACAATAAAATCTGTTTGCCAAATAGCAACATATTTTGTGATAACACCCAAGATAGACCAGCAATAATCGCATTCACAATAAACCAAATTAACACCGGTGCGACTTCAATATATTTAGCACTGAAGAAAAACGCAATCACTGGCTTGGCTAACAACGGCACCAAAATTAATGCCCCAACGCTAATTAACGCAATCACGACTAACACGGATTTAATTCGATTTAATTTATTTAATAAGCCCGAATAATAATAATCCGCCAACATATTAATAAATTTGGTCATTAAACTATCAAAGGCAATACACACCGTGTAAAGACCTAACGTATAATGGCCAAGAAAATACACCACCAAAAATTTATCTAAACTGGCAGTGGTCGCCCCAAAGGTTTGTAATACATTTTGCTTAAACCAAGTGGTGAAGAAAAATTTGCGTTCAATGGAAACTACTCGATTACGTTGGGTGAAATCTTTATCAATTTGATATAAATAAATAAGACAAAAAATAGCCTGAATAGTGCTGTATAAGGTTAATAAATACAGGGCAATTTGGAGTGGTTGCTCCTGAAATAACAGATAAGTCACGCCATACACCAACACCAATAAAATCGGTTGTTGTAAGGTTAAACGACGATAAACGATCATCTTAGGATCAATTTTACTTTTTTCTAGCGTAATGGTTAACACGGCGGTTAATAGCACATTCAGCATAAATAAGCCGTAATAATCCGTCACATTAAAGAAAAATACGGCGATATTGGCGACCAATACAGCTAAGGCTAAAAATAACAGAAAATAACCTTTCCAATGTGTATATTGGTTATTCCGCATACTCAAAGCAAACGCAAAACCGACGCCCCCAGTGGCAAACGTAGTCACATAAGAAACCGAAGTCACAAACAACTGATGTAAACCGCGATCTTGTACCGATAATAGGCGAGCTAAGATAAAAGAGCTAACCAAGGTCAACCCCATACTGAATACCGTTACTGCAATGAGTTTAATAAAATGATTATTTTTCATAGAGCGTTGTGTAATCTATGTCTTTTGTCCATTGCTGATAATAACCTGAATTTTTACCATAGGAATTATCACACACTTGATTTGGAATACCCAATAAACAAGAAAAAATATGTCCATGTAATCGGCTGGTGATCACATTATCATAGCTTAAAAAAATCCTTTGACAGCGTTCGATCACGTTTAACGCATGTTGATACCATAGATCGTTAATTTTATTTTTCACAAACGCTAAATGAAATTTATTGGCGATTTTGGAAAAACGACTACACCATAATTCAAATTTCAAATCACTTGGTAATAAAATATCTTCCCAGTCTTTCACGTTATCTAAGTTAGTTAATTGAGCTTGAATTTCTGTTTCAATATGGCTTTTTTCAATATCTTTGCGTAAAAAATAGAGTGTTTTTTGCACCGCACTTTGGTGCAAACTGCGGTCTTTTTGTGGCAAGTTTCCGTAAAGCTGATGAGCCATATCAGGCGACAAATAACTATTCTTCGAAAAATGGCTTTGCATTAATTGAAAGGTTTTACTATCACGTGCAAATAAATGCAGATCAGAATGGGAGGAAAATAATTCTGCGGCTGCCAACATGGCTTTTTGATTGGAAAAATGAGCGGTTTGTGGCAATAAAATGATCCGATTATGCGGAAATTCTCGCACAATATCTTCTCGCATTTGTTGAATGAGCGGATACAAATCCCCAAAATTTCCACCGCCATGACACAAAATCGTGGTATTCGGTTGAATATATTTTTTGACTTCATGAATATCGAAAGCCTGCAATGAGCGTCTTAAACGAATATGAATATGATAATCTTTGAAAAATTGTTCCGTGCCAGCATAGATTAATAAATCCCCGACATTTAAATGTAACGGATAATCAAAATACAGCACGTCATTTTTATCTACGATTAAGCTGTTAATTTGTTGTAATTTTTGTTTTAAGGATTGTAAGATTTCATTCATTCGTCAATCAGATTCCACAGCGAAAAGTCAGTTCACAAACGCATATCATAGCATTTTTCACACTGTTTGACAGCGTTTTAATGTGGGGAATTTCCCTGTGGCTAGATCGGAGAAGATGCGGAGCATCGTTACTATGCTTAACCCTGCACGTGAGTGCAGGGCATTTATCCTCGACCACTTATCACTTCATTAATTCATTTTGCATACATTTTAATCGCAACTTGTGCAAAAAAAAAACAATGATAGAATGCGAGCGAATTCAGCGAATTTCAGGATAAAAGACACCATTCACTTTTAAAAGGATATCTATATGGATTTAAGCCCAATTTTGTATGCAGTTACTTTTGGAGTAGTTGCTTTAGGTTTTAATAAACTAATTAAAAAAAACAAAACACGAAAAGCTCTAGTTGAAAAAGCAAATGACCGATTAGGTGAATTAAAAAAGAAAACTCAAACGTTATATGATTTCTTAGGAACATCTATTGATTTGCTAGAGGATGTTGCTAGGAAGTTAAATGTAGATCCCGCCATTGTTGCTAATAATGAAAATTATACGAAAGATCTCGTTACTGATTTTTTACAAAAAACTCGTGAACCCATCAAAGGATTTGTTTTATATACCGCAGGGAAACTTTGGTGGAATATAAAAGCATATCAGTCTAATAATTTTATATATGATATTGAAAATAAATATATAAACGACGTTAGTAACAAAAAACTCCCAAATGAAATTATTCAAGCCAAAATAGAAGCACAATTTTTGGAAATGTTTAAATATGAAATTTGGAAATCAAGGGCGATTTTTGGTGAATATGCTCGAAAAGACAATTTAAACCTTATGAGAGTAAATAATATACAGGAAATCATTGATGCTCATAATAGGGTGTTGAATTGGTATAGGGAACTAGAAGCTCTGCGTAAAACAAATAAAGAAGAATTTAATACTAAAATTACAGATAATTACGAGAAGTATCAAACTCTCAAACTGGCATCACAAACGGCGTAGCCCAAATTGTTATAACTTAGTGTTGATGATTTGGGTGTTTTCCCTGATTATATTTACAAGGTATGTATTTTTAAATTAATTTTCAAATTTTTTTGTAAATAATTAAAAAAATATCTTCCATTTATTTTAATCTACGATAACATCCAAATTTAATAAATATTAAATAATCATAACAATAAATAATATTTGGAGAAAAGAAAAAAATGAAACTCATTAAATTAAGTTTAGCATTAATTGCATTATTATTTATACAATCAACTTTTGCAAAAACAAATTCAGATAATGAAAAATATGGTTGCCAAGCCAGCACTGCTTATCTTAA
This sequence comes from Lonepinella sp. BR2357, assembly GCF_051851525.1. NCBI lineage: Bacteria > Pseudomonadati > Pseudomonadota > Gammaproteobacteria > Pasteurellales > Pasteurellaceae > Lonepinella > Lonepinella sp. BR2357. Next base: position 112,672 of record NZ_JBPDVG010000006.1, read on the forward strand.
ACAAACTTATTCTGATTTTTATTGCACACCTGATGGCACTAAGTTATTTACCTATGGTAAAGTTACTCAGGAAATGAAGAATATTAAAATCAGTTTTAGAAGTAAAACTTATACTTATAAGGATTTAATTCAGCCATTAGATTATAATAAATTAATTGGAATTAAGGAATTTACAAAAAAAATTGAAAATTTTAATTTTGCACTAGAAGATAATTTACATGCTATAAAAAATTATTCTCAACTTGAAGAACTACTGAAAGTTAGGGGTGATTACTTAGAACAAATTTTAAATAATAAATTCTATAACAATAGCATAATAAATGACTTAATTGACATAGATAAAAAAATAATCTCTTTATTTGATAGATTCAAAGTCAGCCAAGAAAATCAAAATTTATTTAAAACAGGTTCAGCAGAAAAACATAGAACCTTAGAAATTATGAATAATTATATTAAACTTACTCCATATGGGATATAACTAAAAAGGCAATAATTTATTATTGCCTTTTTCATATATCTAACCATTAAAACTTCCAGCATTTGTATTACTTGCATAATTTAGATCATTTTGTTCTTCTTCATCTTTATTATCTTTCTCATATTTTATATTAGATTGTGAATATGAAATATTTTCCTGTTTTTGTATTTCATTAGACACTTTTTTAGATTTATCAACATCTGCAACTAATAAAATTTTATTAACATCTTCAGTTATATGATAACTGACTTTAGCATTTTGTTCTTTATTATATTTTTCCAGTATTTGTTCTGGAGTGAAATGTGTTGCTTGCTGAAAGTTTTCCAAAATATCACTGTTTGTAGCAGTGACTTTAGTGCCTGTAATTAATGGTTCATATTTTCTATATGGATTTTTTTCTTCTTTTATAAGCAAATTTAATATATGCACATCTTGATCTGTTAAACTCTCTCCATTATTAATTCTCCTAAACATATCATAAACTTCAGTCCCTTTAATATTTTTATCAATATGCTGGGAAATTGCCACTGTCACATGATAGTAATTATTTCTTTCTTCAAGTGTTTTTTGATAATAATCTTCATCAAAAATGGTTTGATCTGGTTGAATTTTAGGATTGTTTTCCAAATCTTTTTCCATCATCTTATAGATTTGTTTTCCTGCCTCTCTATCAAACCACATTCCCTCAAGAGCATTAAGCATTAAATTCTTATCTTGTTTTTTCTGACACTCTGCAAAAATTTCTCTAAAAATAGGATTATTGAGAATATCTTTATTTTCTCCAGCCAAATACATGGTCACCTGAGCATGAAGAAGTTGACCCATTGGGGTATTATGCTCTATTCTCATCACTGTGCAAGTGAATATTCTTATATCTACATTATAATCTTTTGTAATTTTTCCCACTTTTTCAAATTCTTGAGAAAAAGCAGAAAAACTTTCATAAAGTGATTTATTGGTAATTCCTTTTATTTCTTGGTTAAATAAATTTTGGCTTTTCATTTCATTATAAGCCACTTCATCTTGTAACCTATCTAAAGAAACTAAATCCAGAAAAGAATAATTTTTTGCTTTGGTTAAATATTGTTTTTCTTCCTCAATAGATTGTGCTAATTTTTTTCTATTTTCATAGGTGTCTGGCTCAATTATTAAATTTCCAGTTTGATGATCATAGAAAGCATATATTCCTTTTTCAGCACTTCTTGCTATGGTTTGCAAAGTCATTTTCACTTGTTCTGTGGTAACTTCTCTGCCAGATAAATAACTTTGTCTTTTTCTGACTAATTCAACATATTCAGGATCATAAATTGAATGACTAAAATTTTGTAATGCTTTTGGATTAGACTGTAAACCCTTATTTAAAATATTAGCATTTTTTTGATCATTCACATAATAAGCTGTGACTTCTGCTTTTTCTGCTTTAGTCAATTTATCACTATTTTCACCAAATGTGTTAATGGCTAAATCCAGTTTATTTTTTTCAGAAAGTTGATTAAAATCTTCTTGTGTTTTAATATGATCCAATACATATTTCACCATTTCCAATCCTTTCAACATATTCAACTGTTGCAAATTAAATTGCTGACTGGCTTGATTTTCTTGCTTTTGTTTTTTATTTTCTTCTTTTCTTTCTGCTGTAACTTGCACATTATTTCCAGCCAATATTTGGTGAAGTTGTTTTAATTGGAGTTGGTGAGTTTCTGCTATTTTTTGAAAATTTGGATTGTCTTTTAACTTGGTTTCCATTTGGCTTAATAAATGTTTTTTCAGGTCAATAGACAAAGGCATATTGGCCACCACATTCATAACATTAAACACCTGTTCAAGATCAGTTTCATTGGATAATTTAGGGATTTGGGCAATAAATTGCTGAAGATTAAAATTCTGGCTCATAGGTTATTTTTTATCTTAGTTTTGCTGGATTATTGTTATTTTAGGATATTTTGTAAACAAATCCTAAAATCATCAACACTAAGTTATAACATATTGGGAAAAGGGTATACAATGATTGGAAAAGTTTAATTTTTTCCACCGCACTCCACTGTTCAAAGACAAAAACGGAACATCTACCCAAATTTATTATCGTAAAAACCTCATGTCGGGAACCCCTTTCACCCCACTTTTGTGATCTTGATTCCAAATTTGATATGCCATTGTGGCGTTTAAATTACTTTTCTTCTATATTCCGCCAAAACAACAGGAGAACCCAAATGAACCTCAAACCCACTCGCTACATAGATCTCACCACCGACTACGGTTTTAAACGTATTTTCGGCACGGAAGCCAACAAAGATTTACTTATTGCATTTCTCAACGAAATTTTCAAAGACCGCAAAGTGATTCAAGATTTAATCTACAACCAAAATGAACACCAAGGCGACAGCATTGAACAAGGTGCGGTGATTTTTGACCTCACTTGCACCGCGGAAAACGGTGAACAATTTATTATCGAAATGCAATGCAGTTCGCAAGTGAATTTAAAGAAACGTATGTTATACTATGGCAGTAAACTGATTGCCGACCAAGCCCCCAAAGGCGAACGGCGTTTTTGGAACTATAACATCAGCGAAGTCTATGTGATTGTGTTAATGGATGGCTTTCGCTTAACCCATCAAACCGAACAATATTTGCACGACATTGCATTATGTGATAGAAATACAGGAACGGTATTTTATGAAGATTTGGGGTTTACTTATATTGAATTATTGAACTTCAATAAAACAGAAACCGAATTAAACGGTGATTTGGACAAATGGCTGTTTGTATTAAGAAATATTTCCAAACTAGACAAACTCCCCGAATTCCTCAGCAAACCCGTATTTGAAAAAGTATTCAAAATCGCCGAATACGTCCAACTAAGCAAAGGAGAACGAGATATGTACAACGTCAGCTTAAAACGCAAATGGGATGAATATTCTTTGTTGGAATCTGCGAAAATTGAAGGATGGCAAAATGGTAAGTTAGAAGGGAAATTAGAAGGTAAATTAGAAGGACGATTAGAAGGCATTTACGAAACAGCTAAAAATATGCTGGCTTTCAATATGGATCCGCAAATAGTGGCGAAGATAGTGAATTTGCCAGTGGAAGAAATTAAAAGACTATCTTGATTTGAAAACGTTTTAGCCTAAATCAGCAGATTAAACCCTAAATACAAAAGGCGGACAAATATGTCCGCCTGTTGGAATTTTTAGGAATAATAACCGCAGTTTTAATTGGAAATTGATTATGTTTGAACTCACCAAATTGATTAGTGCGATAATTCTCCCCCCTGCCAATGTGATTTTGCTCGCCTTGTTGGCCTGTGTTTGTTGGTTATGCCATTGTAAAAAAATGGCGTTTTTCAGTGCATTTTTCGCCATTGGAATACTTTATACGGTTAGCTTAACCTATACCGCACAAAAACTCAGCGACAGCTTAGTGGTGGAAGATAATCTCAGCATTGAGAATTATCGCCAAGCCCAAGCCATTGTTGTATTAGGCGGTGGATTACGTGATAGCAAAGAATTGTATAATAGTTTAACCGTGCCGGGGCTTGTGTTGGAACGGATGCGATATGCCACCTATTTACACAAAGAAACCGAACTGCCAATTTTAGTCACTGGTGCCAGTCCAAATGGTAATTCAGAGGCCAAAGTCATGGCACAAGAGTTTTTTACTTTTTTTGGCGTGCAACCCAAATGGTTAGAAGAACGGGCATTAAATACTATTGAAAATGCTCAATATAGCCGTGAAATACTGGAACGGGAACATATATCTAAAATTATTTTAGTCACTAATCAATGGCATATGCAACGTGCTAAATTATTATTTGAAAAAGCAGGGTTTACCGTGTTACCGGCTAGCGTTGGCAATGGTATTACGCCAGACAGCTATGAAGTCAATTATATGCACTTTATCCCGCAAGCGGGGGCAATCAATGCTAATATGCAATTATTAAAAGAATGGTTAGGCTATTGGAAAGCGAGATTGTAATATGCAAATTAAATCAATTCATGTCCCCCAACGGCCGTTGGTCACCTTAAACAACATTAATGTGATGTTCAACCAAAAAGTGGCGTTGCAAAACATTAATTTACAGATTTACCCCAATTCGGTGATCACGATTGTCGGGCCAAACGGTGGGGGAAAATCCACGTTATTAAAGGTGTTACTGAAATTATTAACGCCGACCAGTGGTAATGTGGTGTATAGCAAGAGTTTACGTATTGGCTATGTGCCACAAAAAATCCATTTGGATCCGAGTTTGCCCATGACGGTAGAAAAATTTTTGTCCTTGAAAAAAGGTATCAGCAAGCATGAAGTACAACAAGCCTTGGCCTTGCTGTCCATTTCGCATTTAATTAAAAATAGTATGCAAAAGCTGTCTGGCGGTGAAATGCAGCGTGTGTTGATTGCTCGTGCGATTCTAAATAAACCTAATCTGTTAGTGCTAGATGAGCCGACCCAAGGTGTTGATATTAACGGCCAAGTCGAACTGTATCAGTTGATTAAACAAACTCGTGAAAAATTAAATTGTGCTATTCTCATGGTTTCTCATGATTTGCATATTGTGATGGCGGATACCAATGAAGTGTTATGCGTTAATCATCATATTTGTTGTGCTGGCACACCTGAAGTGGTGTCTAACGATCCCAAATTTATTCACTTTTTTGGTGATCAATTTGCTAAAAATATTGCCGTTTATACGCATCATCATAACCATCAACACAATATTCACGGTGATGTCTGTTGTCAGGATGAGCAGACTTGTGCAGAACATAAAAATTAAGGAATGCTATGTTTGAAATTATTTTCCCCGCTTGGCTAGCGGGTATTTTGTTGTCATTTATCACCGCACCTTTAGGGGCATTTGTGGTATGGCGGAAAATGGCCTATTTTGGTGATACACTTGCTCATTCTGCCCTGCTTGGTGTGGCATTAGGGATTTTCTTCCAAATTAACCCTTACATTGCCATTTTAATTCTGACCCTAATTTTGGCCATTGCCATGGTTTGGTTAGAACATAATACCCAATTTTCGGTGGATACGTTGCTCGGTATTATTGCACATAGTTGTCTTTCTCTCGGCGTAATTACTGTACAATTATTGCAAAATGTGCGTGTAGATTTAATGGGTTATTTGTTTGGTGATTTACTGGCGGTCAACTTTGATGATCTTATTTATATTAGCGTGGGTGTTGCGGTAGTATTAAGCCTGTTACTCTATTTTTGGCGACCACTGATTTCAATCACCGTTAGCCCCGAACTGGCTCAGGTTGAAGGGGTTAATGTGAAAAAAATGCGGTTTATTTTAATGATTTTAACCGCAATAACTATTGCGTTAAGCATGACCTTTGTTGGTGCATTGATTATTACATCATTATTGATTATTCCCGCCGCCACCGCCAGACGTTTTGCTCGTACCCCAGAAAGCATGGCGATCATTGCGGCGGTCATCAGTATGCTGGCCGTCAGTTTGGGGTTAACCCTTTCTGCATTATATAACACGGCATCAGGGCCGTCTGTCGTGATTGCCTCCAGTTTTCTGTTTTTATTATCGTTACTTAAAAAAGAACACAATTAAAACAAATAAATGTTAAAATGCGTTTATTGACAAAATAAGTTTAGGATTTATTAGGTAAATAATGTCAACCGAACAAGAAAAAAAACCTGCAACAGAACCAACGCCAACAAAACGTTCCTTTAGCCAACGGCATAAATGCGCCTTATTTTTGGCCAAAGCAACGTTAAGTTTAGGGGCATTGGTGGTATTCTATGGAGCCTATTTAGATTGGCAAATCCGCTCCAAAATGGACGGTCAAATTTGGCGTTTACCGGCCGAGGTCTATAGTCGTATTGAAAGTGTACGATTACAAGACAACCTGACCCTAAATGATGTCACGCAATTATTGCTCAACAATGATTATCGCCAAACCACCTTTGTGGCCGCCCCTGGAGATTTCAAAATTGAAAATGATACCATTGTGTTATTACGTCGGGCCTTTCCATTCCCTGATAAAATGGAGGCGCAACGGGTTTTCCGCTTACGTTTTAATGATGAAAAATTAACCGTGATTGAGGATCTGATTAATCGTACCACCATTGATGAATTTCGTTTAGCGCCGAAATTAGTTGCCATGTTGCAATCGGATAAAGAAGAACGTTTGGCAATTCCTTTACAAAATTACCCGCGCTTTTTGATTGATACCCTCATTTTAACCGAAGATCGCCGTTTTTACGAACATCAAGGTGTAAGTCCTATCGGTATCGCTCGAGCCATGATCACCAATATCAAAGCGGGACAAACTGTACAAGGCGGTAGCACCTTAACCCAACAGTTGGTGAAAAACCTTTTTCTCAGTAACGAACGTTCGATTACCCGTAAAATTAACGAAGCCTTAATGGCGATTATTTTAGATTTACGTTATGACAAAAATCGGATTTTAGAAACCTATTTGAATGAAATTTACCTCGGGCAAAATGGCGATACGCAAATTCATGGTTTTGAGTTAGCCAGTCATTTCTTTTTTGGTCACCCTGTGCGAGAAATCAGTTTAGATCAAATTGCGTTGTTAGTGGGTATGGTAAAAGGCCCGTCCTTGTATAACCCATGGCGCAACCCAACCTATGCCAAAGAACGCCGTAATGTGGTGTTGGGCTTAATGTTAGAACATAAAATGATCGACAAAGAATTGTTTGATCTGTTAAGCCAACGACCATTAGGGGTACAAGAAAAAGGATCTATTGCTCGCCCTTATCCGGCCTTTATCCAAACCTTACAAGCGGAATTGCGCCAAAATCTAGGGGAAAACAAGTCCGCCAGTTTATTGGGCGCCCGCATTTTCACCACCCTTGATATCAAACAACAAGCCTACGCCGAGCAAGCGGTGGTTGACGCCACTCGCAAATTACAATTACAAACCAAAAATCCAAATTTACAATCGGCCATGGTGGTTGCCGACTATAAACAAGGTGAAATCCGTGCCGTGGTGGGCGGTTTACAAACGGAATATGCCGGTTTTAACCGTGCCTTTATGGCTAAACGCCAAATTGGCTCGTTAGTCAAACCGTCGATTTATTTAACCGCACTTTCTGACCCAACTCAGTTCAGATTAAATACCCCGATTAATAACCAACCTATCACCATTCATATCAAAGGCAGCCAACCTTGGCAGCCGAAAAACTATGACCGCAAATATAGCGGCTCGGTGATGTTGGTAGATGCGTTAACCCGTTCTTTAAATATTCCAACGGTGAATATCGGCATGAAAGTTGGTTTAAGCAAAGTGATTGAAACCCAACAAGCCATGGGCTGGGATAAGGTCAGCATTCCGAAAGTGCCTGCCATGTTATTAGGTTCATACAGTATTTCGCCTTATGACGTCACCAAGTCTTATCAAGTGATCGCCAATAACGGCGGAAAAATTCCGTTAAGCACCATTAGCGCCATTACCGACCGTCAAGGTGAAGTGATTTATCAACATCAAACCGAACCTGAGCAAGTAGTACCCGAACAAAGCACCATGCAAACCCTGTACGCAATGCAACAAGTGGTTGAACGAGGAACGGCACGTAGTTTACAAAATGATTTCGCCAATTTACATTTGGCCGGTAAAACAGGGACCACCAATGACGCTCGAGATACGTGGTATGTGGGTATTGACGGCGAAAATGTGACCACCATTTGGCTCGGCCGTGATGACAATGGCGAAACGGGATTAACCGGCGCCAGTGGTGCCTTAGAAATTTATAAAAACTACTTACACCGTGCAGAAGTCAGTCCTTTGAAATTAAAGAAAATAGATGATATTCAATGGGTTGGCATTAACAGTTACGGCAGTTGGAACTGTTACAGCCCTGTGCGTAATATCCCTGTTTGGGCGGATAAGGGACAAAATTTCTGTGCATCTTCAGTAAAACCCGCCGATCTTCCTCCTCGTGAAGCACCTGCGCCCGTTGAGGATGCAAAACCAGCGGGATAATCCAGTTGGCATAAAGAGCATAAAAAGTGCGTTGCACAAAATGCCGACAGGAATGTTGAACGTTGCTTGTAACGGGAAAAAAACCGAACCATCCTAAAAAGGATTGTGAGTAATCTTATAACATTTTTATGCGCTTTAGTCGCTATCCTAGAAATAATAAATCGTCTTTTTTGTTGCTATATCAAACCATTATCCCTATAATCTTGCCACTTAATTAATTTTATCCTGTTTATTATGTTTAATTTAACCTCATTAATCACATTCAAAAAAATGTTTCCCATTGAGAAACGCCGCTTAAAACTCTTGAGAGAATATATCCGCTATCAAATGCGCTTGGTGATCTATAGAAAACAGCTCCAATCTTTATCAGACTACTTAGAGAGCCATCCTCTATGGCAGCCCATTTTCCAAAAGGATGTATATCGAATTAATACCTTATTAAATAAATTTTGTGATAAGCGCTTTAATGGCACTGCACGCTTAAACGCCATTATGCAAAATTTCACCTTAGCCGAGCAGTTTTTGCCCGCGGATAAAATACCTTTATTGCTAGAAAAAGAAAATCTATTGTTGGCCAAATTAACGGATGAATTAGATTTATATTTCAATCTCAATCGGGTCGATCCATTAGAGGGATTTTTCTCTATTAACATTGTTGATCAACAAAAAAATCGGATTTACGACGCCTCATTTACCTTTTTATCGCCCAACACATTATTAATCGCCTCAATTCAAGGCCCTAATTATGAACAAGCGCAATTAGCGGTACGCAATGCCACAAAAGCCTTACATGGTGTACGCCCTATGTTTATGTTGGTGAATGTGTTTAAAATCGTCGCCCAACAATTAGGCTGTGAATTAAAGGGCATTCCACATAAATATGAGGCCAAATACCGTTGGAATGATTCTAAATATATGCAATTTAATTATGATGAATTTTGGCAAGAAAATCAGGCACAATATCAAAATCACTATTGGCAATTACCTGTTCAAATTGAACGCAAACCATTAGAAGATATTGCCAGTAAAAAACGCTCTATGTATCGCAAACGTTATGAGATGTTTGATGGGTTAGCACAGCAAATAAAAGACTTTTTACTGAAATAATATTTTGTTAAAAAAGTGCGGTGTTTTTTGATGAAATTTCTTCGCAAAAAACACCGCACTTTTTCGTTATACATTTATTGGATTGCGTTTAACACCAAATTAAATCGCCCAACCGCACGCATAAAATGCCACTAAAGCCAAGCTGATTAATACCGTGCCGACATTCAATTTTTTGAATTCACCAGACACTACACGTCCAATCACTAAAGCGGCAAAACCGAGCATAATCCCTGTCACGATATTGGCAGTTAACACAATAAAGACCGCACAAATTAAGCCGCTCATGGCGCCGACAAAATCGTTAAAGTCTAATTTACTCACATTGCTTAACATTAATAATCCCACGTACATTAACGCTGGTGCCGTGGCATAACTTGGCACTAAAAAGGCTAAAGGTTGGAAAAATAACATAAACAAGAATAAAACGCCAACCACAATGGCAGTGATGCCGGTTTTCCCGCCTGCGGCCGTGCCGGCAGCGGATTCAATGTAAACAGCGGCTGGAGCTGTACCGAACAAACCTGAAAATAAGCTACTCACGGAATCGGAGGTTAAGGCTTTACCGCCGTTAATAATTTGACCATCTTTATCAAGCAAATTACCTTGTCCCGCTACCGCACGAATGGTACCCGTCGCATCAAAAACGGCGGTCATCACTAAAGCAAACACCACAGGTAAAATCGCAGGTTGTAAAGCGCCCATAATGTCTAATTGCAAAAATAAAGACTGTTCACCAAAACTTGGCATTTTAAATACGTCACCAGAGAAGTTCACATTCGGATCGAAAATTAAGCCGATAATCGTAATCGCAATGATCACCCATAAAATCGCCCCTTTTACTTTCATTTTTTCTAATCCGATAATCAACGCTAAACCGATTAATGACATCAACACGGGGAAAGAAGTAAATTCACCGAATTTTACCAAGGTGCCATTTGGGTTTGATACCACAATACCGACCCCACTGGTGGCGATCAATAACAAGAATAAACCGATACCAATACCCGCACCATGAGCAATACTGGATGGCAAATTACGTAAAATCCAAGAACGAATACCGGTTGCGGAAATTAAGGTAAACACTGCCCCCATTAAGAACACTGCGCCTAACGCAACGGGAATACTCACTTGTTGACCGATCACCAAACTAAAGGCGGTAAAAGCGGTTAATGAAATGGCACAACCAATCGCCATTGGCGCATTGGCCCATAAACCGATTAAAATGGAGCCAAGCCCCGACACTAAACAGGTGGCAATAAACACGCTTTCCGCAGGAAAACCTGCTTGGCTTAACATGTTTGGCACCACGATAACCGAGTACACCATGGCTAAAAAGGTGGTTAAGCCTGCCGTAATTTCTTGACGAAGATTAGATCCCCGAGCAGAAAGCTCGAATGTTTTTTCTAGAGACATAAAAATTCCTAAATGAATTGAATAAAAAAGAAACATATTCTACCTGAAAACAAAAAATAGTAAACGTTTGCGTCAAGGATTTTCAGCTAAAAGAAAGTGGTCATACCCGACAAAAACAGAGCGTTTTTCGCCGACTTTTAAATATTTTGCAAAAATCCACCGCACTTTTTTGTTATTTTCTAGCCATAAAACGTCAATTTTTCAAAACAGCGTAAATTTATAATTACAAAAATAAATATTATCGTATAGAATAGCAATCTGGTTTATTTGATGTATTTTTTTAATCTAAGGAAAGCAGTATGAAAAATAAAACGCTTGGTAGCGCATTAATTGTGGCAGGCACCACCATTGGTGCCGGTATGGTGTCCATGCCATTAACCTCTGCCGGTATGGGATTTGGTTACACCGTGGCTTTATTAGTGATGTTATGGGTGCTACTCTGTTATAGCGCATTGTTATTTGTTGAAGTCTATCAAAAAGCGGAACGCCAAGATGCCGGCATTGCTACCTTGGCCGAGCAATATTTTGGCATGACTGGCCGTGTTTTAGCCACCTTGGCTCTGGTCATTTTTATGTACGCCATTCTCACCGTGTATGTGTTAATGAGCAGTAATTTAATTTCTACCGTATTACCCGAACTGAAAGAATACGGCACAGCGATTTCCGTGATTTTCACCGTCTTTTTTGCCATCTTTATTATTGCCGGCACGGGACACGTGGATATTGCCACTCGCTTGTTATTTATTGCCAAACTCGCTGCCTTTGTGGTGTTGTTATTCTTGATGTTGCCCAAAGTGAGCATGGATAATTTAATGGCGGTGCCGTTAGATAAAGCCTTGTTAATTTCTGCTAGTCCGTTTTTCTTTACCTCTTTCGGTTTCCATGTGGTGATCCCAAGTATTAATAAATATTTAGAGGGCAATGTCGCACGCTTAAGAACCTCTATTATTATCGGGACGGGATTACCTTTAGCCCTGTATATTGTTTGGCAGATGTCGACGCATGGTGTGTTAACCCAATCTGAATTTGTCCAAATTTTAAATCAAGATCCGACATTAGGCGGATTAGTCAACGCCGTCACCCATATTACGGGCAGTCCATTGATCGGTTGGTCAGTGCGTTTATTCTCGTTATTTGCCTTGATCACCTCTTTCTTAGGCGTGGCCTTGGCGTTATTTGATTGCTTAGATGACCTACTTAAACGCATTAATATTAAGGCTGGACGTGCGTCATTAGGTTTATTAACGTTCATTCCTACCCTATTCTTTGCGTTATTCTATAATGATTTCTTATCCGTATTAGCCTTTGCGGGACAAATGTTTACATTCTATGGTTTAGTCTTACCCGTGGGCATGGTATGGCGTGCCAGAAAACGTTATCCTGAGATGCCTTATCGTGTGATTGGCGGTAACATTTCTTTACTGATTGCCTTATTACTCGGCTTATTGATTATGAATGTGCCGTTCTTAATTCAAGCAGGTTATTTACCCAACGTGATTGGTTAATCTGCCAAAGATGAAAAAGGGACGTTTTTAGACGTCCCTTTTGTTATGCTTTCGTCGTTTAGCCTGACACTTCAGCGACTTTCTTCGCTAACGCAAAATTGCCTAACGTGGCCGAGCCATTATTGGCTACCGCAGGCGTTACAATATACTGTTCCAAGTCTGGCACAGGCACATAATCATTAAGCAATTCAGCAAACTGCTTACGTACCCGATCTAACATATGTTGTTGCGCCATCACGCCGCCACCAAACACAATCACTTGTGGACGATATAATAAGGTGGCTTGTAATGCGGCTTGCGCAATATAATAGGCTTGAATATCCCAAATCTCGCTATCTTGTGCAATACATTCACCACGAATACCCGCACGGGCCTCCAATGATGGTCCCGCCGCCAAGCCCTCCAAACAATTTTTATGGAAAGGGCAGGTACCGTGAAAATCCTTGGCTTGATCTTGCGGGTGCAAGGACACTAATACGTGGCCGGCCTCGGTATGCGCAATGCCCCCAACAAATTCACCATATTGAATAGCACCAGCACCAATGCCCGTGCCAATGGTGTAATATACCAAACTGGTCACATCTTGACGGACCAAGGTTTCGCCAAAGGCGGAGGAATTCACATCGGTGGTAAAATAAAATGGCACATCAACCGCTTTTTTAAGGACACCGATAACATCTACATTCGCCCAATGCGGTTTAGGTGTGGTGGTAATATAACCATAAGTCGGTGAATTTTTATCAATATCAATCGGCCCAAAGGAACCCACCGCAATCCCTTGTAAACGATCTGCATAACCTTGAAAAAATGCTGCCGTTTGTGCAAGGGTTTCATCAGGTGTGGTGGTAGGAAATTGGACTTTATCCACCACATTAAATTGCGCATCACCTACTGCACAAATAAACTTGGTGCCGCCTGCTTCAAGGCTGCCGTATAATTTTGTCATTCTGTATTTTCTCCATTTTTGTTGAAAATATTCGGAAAAATGTAGGGGCGAACCTATGTGTTCGCCCGCTAAAAACGGAGTGATTTTCGGGCGGATACATCGATCCGCCCCTACACCGTTATTTAACAACTTTTAAGAAGTTATCGCCGTGAGTAATATTTCCTTGAGCAATGCCCGTTACTGCACTAAATTCGTCGGTATTGGTGATGATTAATACCGTGGTGTGGTCATAACCTGCGGCTGCGATTTTGGCTAGATCAAATTTTGCCAAAGCTTGCCCTGCTTTCACTTTTTCTCCCACTTTCACCAACGGCTCAAAACCATCACCTTTCATTTTAACGGTATCAATGCCAATATGTAGTAATATTTCCGAGCCTTTTGCCGTTCTTAAACCATATGCATGACCTGTCTCATGCACAATTTCAACCACTGCATCGGCCGGTGCATAAGCCATACCCTCAGTGGGTTTAACGGCCAGTCCATACCCCATCACACCAGCAGAAAAAACCGGATCATTGACACTACCTAAAGGAATTACTTCCCCTGTCATTGGTGCCAACAACATCTCGGCCACCGGCGTATTGACAGATGCGGTGTGTTTTTCCACCGTTTTTACTGGCTCTGCTTTTTTCGCTACGGATTTTTCATCTTCATAACCAAACATATAAGTTAAGGCAAACGAAAGCGCTGTGGTAGCAACAACCATGATAATGTAAGATAGAATTTGTCCATTCAAATACAGCAATGAACCTGGAATAATGGTAATCCCAAAGCCTGTACCGGCTAGGCCTAAAATCGAGGCTAAACAGCCCCCGAATGCACCGGCAATTAAGCCCATAATAAACGGTTTGCCGTAACGTAAGTTGACCCCGAAAATGGCCGGTTCCGTGATACCCAATCCCGCAGAAAGCGCAGCAGGATAAGCCAAGGCTTTTAATTTAGCCGATTTGGTTTTGAACCCGACGGCTAAGGTAGCGCCCGCTTGGGCAGTCATGGCGGCGGTAATCAGCGCATTGAACGGATCTTGTCCATCCGCTGCTATTAATTGGGATTCAAGCAAGTTAAAAATATGATGTACGCCTGTTACCACGATCACTTGATGTACGCCACCAATCACTAAACCTGAAATACCATAAGGCAAGGCAAGCAAGTATTTGGTACCGGCTAACACATAGTTTTCAACAGAATGGAAAATCGGTCCGATCACGATTAATGCCAAGAAAGACATAACCAAGAACGTGACAAAAGGCACCACCAACAAGGCCAACACATCAGGCACCCGTTTCGCAAACCATTTCTCAAATTTCGCCCCAATTAACCCCACGAAAAACGCCGGCAACACGGAGTTTTGATACCCTACCACAGGAATGAAATCAAAGAAGTAAATCGGTTCAGCACCACCAGATGCCACCGCCCACGCATTCGGTAAAGCGGGGCTTACCATCATCAAGCCTAATACCAACCCAATAATCGGATTGCCCCCGAATACTCGGAATGCCGACCAACAAATCAACGCAGGGAAGAAAATAAAGGCTGTATCCGTGAGAACCTGAGTATAAATATAAAAATGTGAGGCAGAAAATGCTGCTGATGTTGTACCGAACAGGCTTAAAATCGCATCATTGTTAATCGCCCCACGTACGCCCATAAAAAGACCGGTAGCCACGATAGCAGGCAATAATGGCACGAACACATCACCGAAAGTACGAATCGCACGTTTAAACCAGTGGCCTTGCGGTTGGGCAGGCGCTGCGCTTTCACTGGCTTGGGTGGAGCCACCATTTAACGCCATCACTTCCGCATAAATTTTGTTTACCGTCCCTGTACCCAAAATAATTTGATATTGTCCCGAATTAAAAAACGCCCCTTTGACTTTATCCAAGTCCTCAATGGTGTCTTTATCAATTTTCGACTCGTCTTTTACCATAATGCGTAAACGTGTCGCACAATGTGCAAAACTTTGCACGTTGTCAAAACCACCAATGGCTTCAACAATTTTCTTTGCAATTTCAGTATCTGTCATACGTTGCAAAATCTCCATAGGATAAGGGTGAATAAACTGGGCGCTACTCTACCATTTTTCGGTGATAAATTAAACATAAATTAAACAAAATAGTGCTTTTTCAATGGGCAAATATTCGGTACTATAACCAAAAAATTTATTTTGGAGAAAATATGGCATTTACCACCGAACAACGCTACCGTCCTTATGCGGATTGGCCTGCAGAATATGTAGAAAAAATCAAAAAAAACACCGCACTTTCACCATGGCGAACCCAATTTCATATTGAAACACCGCACGGCTTGCTTAACGATCCCAACGGTTTTTCTTATTTTAACGGCAAATTTACCCTGTTTTATCAATATTTCCCATTCGGTGCGGCTCACGGCTTGAAATCTTGGGTACATACGGAAAGTACCGATTTAGTGCATTTCAAAGAAACTGGCACGGTGATGTACCCCGATACACCACTCGACAGCCACGGCGCCTATTCGGGTTCCGCCATGCAATTTGGCGACAAATTATTTTTGTTTTACACCGGTAATGTGCGAGATGAAAACTGGGTGCGCCACCCTTACCAAATCGGGACGTTAATGGATCAACAGGGTAACATTGAAAAGCTCAATAACGTGTTGATTGATCAACCTGATGACGTGACCGATCATTTCCGTGATCCACAAATTTTTGACTATCAAGGACAATATTACGCCATTGTGGGTGGACAAAATCTGGCCAAGAAAGGGATTATTAAACTCTATAAGGCTGTCAACAATGATTACCAAAATTGGCAATATATCCATGATCTCGACTTCGCCAATGATAACACGGCATATATGATGGAATGCCCTAATATCGTGTTTGTAGAGGGCAAACCTGTATTAATTTATTGCCCGCAAGGTTTAGATAAACATGTACTGGATTACCAAAATATCTACCCAAATATGTACAAAATCGGGGACGATTTAGATGTAGAAAAAGCTGTGTTAATCAATCCAACCCCATTACAACAATTTGACTACGGTTTTGAATGCTACGCCACTCA
The DNA here is from genome assembly GCF_051851525.1 of Lonepinella sp. BR2357. Lineage (NCBI taxonomy): Bacteria > Pseudomonadati > Pseudomonadota > Gammaproteobacteria > Pasteurellales > Pasteurellaceae > Lonepinella > Lonepinella sp. BR2357. The sequence goes on from NZ_JBPDVG010000006.1 coordinate 129,125, forward strand.
ACCTTTCAACGCACCAGACGGCCGAGCCTTGTGTATCAGTTGGCTTGCTTTGCCTGATATGGATTACCCAACGGATAAATTTGACTATCAAGGTTGCTTATCGCTCGTCAAAGAACTCAGCCTAAAAAATGGCAAATTGTGCCAAAACCCGGTGGCTGACATGGTCAAACTCAGAAAAAGTGAAGAAACCTTTGCGGAAAAACAAACCACCAATAATGTCTACGAACTCAACCTTGAATTTAGCCCAAACCAACGCCACGAAATCCTATTTATGGCAGACAACCAAGGTCACGGCTTAAATTTTGTGGTAGATACCGAAAAAGGCGAAATCATTGTGGATCGTACAAACTGCGGTGAAAAATTTGCTGAAAAATTTGGTACCGTTCGCCGTTGTGACATTGAACCCAAACACGCCACCGCACGTATTTTTATGGATCAATCCGTGTTTGAAATCTTTATTAATGACGGTGAAAAAGTGTTTTCTGGGCGTGTATTCCCAAATCAAGATCAAACCGGCATTCGGATTTTACAGGGCCAGCCAACAGGATCGTTGTTTAACTTAACCTAACCCAAACTCACTGGGGCATATTATTTGCCCCAATTTTTCTGGCTAAAATTGATCCTTAGCTTGTCTTAACCGAATAAATTCCGCCAAATTATTTGCCATTAAAAAAGGATTGATTTTCCGTTCTAAACCTAATTTAGTCGGCATACTTGGCAATCCTCGCTTTCTCAATTCTTCCACCAAAACTCGCTGATTTTGCACCGCAGTTTTTTCGCTCACCACGGTTTCTGCAAAGGCTAAATTGCTCAACGTATATTCATGCCCTGCACAAACTAAGGTGTCATCCGGCAAGGCATTTAAACGTTGGAGCGAATCAAACATCTGCGCATAATCCCCCGTAAATACCCTACCGCAACCCGCAGAAAATAAACAATCACCACTAAATAAATGCCCATCCACGAAAAAGCTGACGTGATTTACCGTATGCCCACCAGTTGGAATCACTTGAATAGCATAATCATCCAGTTGAATTTCACCCAAATCCACCACTTGCGTCAACCCCAAATACGCACATTCTGACGGCCCAATAATCGGCACATCAGGAAAATACTGTTTAAATTCTGCCACACCCGCAACATGATCATTATGGTTATGCGTCAACAAAAGTGCGGTGATTTTATAAGGATTTTGTTCAAAAAATGATAAAATAGGCGAAATTTCTGGAATGTCGATCACAATTACCGATAAATTATCTCGTGAATACAGCCAAATATAGTTATCATTAAGGGCAGGAATAGCATTTAACATTTTTTCTCTCACAAAGGTTGAATATGGCACACATACGTTGGCAAGCAAAATCAGCAAAGGCATTTAAATTGCCGTCTAGCTGGCAACAAATACAAAAAGGCGAACAATATTGCAGCACGCTCGGGGACTATTTTGCCAAATTTTCGCCCTTAATAACAGGAAAACAATTAGTGCGCTTGGGCGGATTAAGTGCCGAATTGGAATGCAAAATGTCACTCCCCTATCATTTTGTCCTCAGCCCCGACAGCAACAGCCAATTAACCGCCCTGTCTAGCCAAAACGGCTATTCACTGATTCAAGGCGATCTTGCCGAATTGCCGTTTGAAAGTCAATCCGTAGACGTTTGCATTGCCGCCAATACGCTTAATTTTATGCAGGATCCCCACCAATTATTGCGTGAAATCCAACGTATTTTAACCGATGATGGCTATTTATTTTTGTCTATTTTTAATCCCGTTGGCGGATTGTTATTTAAACAAAAAATAAATCACGCTCAACGTCCAGCCTTACCATTCCGCCATTTCTTGCCTTGCCGCATTATTGACTGGCTGCATTTGCTGAATTTTGACATTTATCAACAGCAATCTTTAGGCAATATTTATGCCATTATCGCCAAAAAACAAACCTATCCGTTGAGCTTACAACCACAAAAACGGCGGTTTGATCCAAGAGAATTGTTTCAAGGGGAAACCGTGGGGGCATTTCGGGAAGTGGATGAAAATAAAATGTAAGGTGCAAAATGCACCTTATGATCTTAAAGACAAGAGATTTGTTCAAACACCGTAGGCGATTTATCCACCATTTTTAATAACAACACCGCTTGTGGATTCGGTTTAGATTTTCCTTGCTCCCAACCTTGATAGGTTCGCACACTGGTGCGTAATTTTTTAGCAAAAACCGCTTGTGACAAATTCAATTTTTCCCGAATGGTTTTTACCTCTGTCGCCGAAATTTCAACCGGTTTATTCTCAGGCAATTCCAATGTGGTTGATTTTAGGGTGATTTTGCCTTGCAAATGCTGTTCTATTTGCAATAACCCTGTCATTAAATCTTCATATAAACTGGTGTCTTTACTTGCCATAAATAATCCTTACTTATAATAATGTTTTAATTCGTTCAGCAACAAATTTTAAGTTTTGTTTTTGCTCTTGAGTTAAATCAGTTTGTTTATTTTTTCCATATGCCGTAACAAAATAAATACGATTTTTAGCAATAAAATAATAGTAAATTACTCTTGCTCCACCCCGTTTCCCTTTATGACGTAAGCTATCGGCAATGCGTATTTTTCTTAATCCGCCTAATCCTTGAATTAACTCACCTTTTTCTGGATTCTCCATTAATTCATTTTGAAATAATCGAAATTCTTCATCGGTCAAGAACTCTTTACGATATTCTTCAAAAGGCATTAATTCAATAAATGTTAGTCTCATGCTATCCTTGTACAGCTTATCCATGTAAAATCATACTCCTTTTGCGTATAGTTTACAACCCAAAATCAACGCCCAAACACCTTAACATTCCCAAACCCTTGCTCTTTCAAATACAAGGCTTGCAACTTGCTCATTACTCCCCGTTCACAATACAAGACATAATTTTTACCTTGATCTAAATTGCCAAATTGAGAACTGAGTTTGTAAAATGGCATGATATGTACGGTTTTGCCGTCCAGTGTTAGCGGTTTTTCATCGGTTTCTTCAGGACTACGAATATCCAAAATCACATCATTTTCGCCCAACACAGAAACGGTATCCACGGAAATGACTTCTTTTTCCGTTTGTTCGGCAATTTGACGAATATCCAAATATTGGGCATTTTGCACCGCAGTTTCTAAGACATTGAAATCAAAATTCTGTTCTTCTGTTTCAATTTTTTCTCGCACGGCTTTTACCGTTGGATTTTTGGAAATTACCCCACAAAATTCAGGCATGGATTTAGCAATATCGTCTGTGCCGATGTGTTTTGCCATCGCAATAATTTGTTCTTTATCGTGGGTAATCAGCGGTCGCAATACCAAGGCAGAACTGGCTTCGTCAATTAAGCGTAAATTGGTCAGGGTTTGGCTCGACACCTGCCCCAAGGCTTCGCCCGTCACAATAGCCTCAATAGCAAAACGTTCAGCGACACGACTGGCGGCACGCACCATCATGCGTTTTAACACCACGCCCATTTGCCCGTTGTCGACTTTTTCTAAAATTTCGCCAACAACATTTTCAAAATTAATCGCAATAAACCGTACTTTGTGCGAGCTGCTGTAACGACTCCAAATATGATATGCCATTTGTTTCACACCGATTTCATGTGCGGCTCCGCCAAGGTTAAAGAAACAATAATGCACACGGCTACCACGACGAATCAGCATATAACTGGACACGCCTGAGTCAAAGCCACCCGAAATCAAGGAAAGCACATCTTCTTGTGTCCCAATCGGATAACCACCAATCCCCTCAAAGCGTTGTTTAATAAAAATTAATTTATCATTTTCTACTTCAATACGTACCGTCACATCAGGATTTTTCAATTTCACTCGGGCGGTTTCAATATGCTGATTTAACCCACCGCCCACATAACGCTCAATTTCCAAGGAACTAAACGGATGTTGTCCACGGCGTTTAGCTCGCACACAAAAGGTTTTGCCATTCAGGCTGTCACCCACTTGTTCAAGGGTTTGCTCAAAAATATTGTGTAGATCGGTAAATGGTTTTTCTTCCACTTCAAGAAAATGATGAATCCCCGGAATACGCCCAATCAATTCAATTAACTGCGGTCGAAATTCTTCGTTTTTTGACCGCACTTCAATAAAATCCCAATGTCGAACGACTGCCAAGGTGTCGTCATGTTTACTTAATACTTGGCGAATATTGTTGGTTAAAATCTTAATAAACCGCTTGCGAACACTGTCGCTTTTAATCATGATTTCAGGGAAAAGTTTGATGATAAATTTCATTTAAATAACTCTATTGAATAAAAATTTGACGGCATTATACAGGAAATTTTTATATTCGGGAAAAATCAAGTAGAATACCCCCATTCATAATCGCCCGATACAGGAACAACACATGGCACGCAAACCGAAAGAAACCGAAACCGAATTAGATTTTGAAAGTACACTAACCCAATTAGAACAAGTGGTCAATCAGTTAGAAAGTGGCGATTTGCCCTTAGAAGAGGCGTTAAAAACCTTTGAAAATGGGGTAAATTTAGCCAAGTTAGGGCAACAACGTTTGCAACAGGCGGAGCAACGTATTCAAATCTTATTGCAAAAAAATGCCACCGCAGAATTGAACGACTATCATCAAGGGCAGCAAGATGACGACCTACAATTTTAAACAGGATTTAAGCAAAATTCAGCAACGCATTAACGCTTTTATGCTGGCGCAATTTGACGACATTGAATGCCATTCTTCTCCCTTGGCGGAGGCAATGAAATACGGCTTATTGCTCGGTGGCAAGCGGATTCGTCCGTTTTTGGTATATGCCACGGGGCGGATGTTGGGAGCTAATCTTGAACAGTTGGATTATGCGGCGGCGGCGTTGGAATGTATTCATGCTTATTCGCTGATTCATGATGATTTGCCGGCCATGGATAATGACGATCTCCGCCGTGGACAGCCGACTTGTCATATTGCTTTTGACCACGCCACAGCGATTTTAGCGGGCGACGCCCTGCAAGCCTTTGCCTTTGACATTCTCACCAAAAACACCGCACTTTCAGGAGAACAAAAACTTGCGTTAGTGCAAGTGTTAAGCCGAGCGTCAGGCGTGCAAGGCATGTGTTTGGGGCAAAGTTTGGATTTATTGGCAGAACATAAACAGGTGTCACTCAGCGAATTAGAAACCATTCACCGCAATAAAACAGGGGCGTTGTTATCTGCGGCAGTCACCATGGGCTTTATTTGTTCGCCTGAATTTGGCAATCAAAAATTGGCGCAACACTTGGATAATTATTCTAACGCCATTGGTTTAGCGTTTCAGGTGCAAGATGATATTTTGGATATTGTGGGCGATCAGGCTGAAATCGGCAAACCCGTGGGATCGGATGTCGATTTAGATAAAAGCACTTACCCAAAATTACTCGGGCTAGACGGCGCAAAACAAAAAGCGCAAGAACTCTACCAAACTGCGGTGCAAAATTTGCAAGAAATCCCATTTGATACGTCGGCACTTCGATCTTTAGCGGAATTTGTAGTAAATCGAAAAAGCTAGTAGAATACACGCAACTTTTATATTTAATCTTAAACCAACGGCCTATGACTGATTACAACCTACTCTCACATATTAATTCGCCTGACGATTTGCGTTCGCTTAGCAAAGAAAAATTGCCTCAAGTTTGTGATGAACTTCGCCAATATTTGCTCGAAAGTGTGAGCCAAAGTAGCGGTCATTTAGCCTCCGGATTGGGTTGCGTGGAATTAACTGTTGCACTGCATTATGTGTATAAAACCCCGTTCGATCAACTGATTTGGGACGTCGGGCATCAAGCCTATCCACATAAAATCCTCACTGGTCGCCGTGATAAAATGTCAACCATTCGACAAAAAGACGGCTTGCACCCGTTCCCATGGCGTGAAGAAAGCGAGTTTGATGTGTTGAGCGTCGGCCATTCGTCCACCTCGATCAGCGCTGGTTTAGGTATCGCTATTGCCGCAGAAAAAGAAAACGCAGGACGCAAGACGGTTTGTGTGATTGGAGATGGTGCGATTACCGCAGGTATGGCCTTTGAGGCCTTAAATCATGCGGGAGCGGTGCATACGGACATGTTGGTGATTTTAAATGATAACGAAATGTCTATTTCCCAAAACGTGGGGGCATTAAACAATCATTTAGCACGGATTTTTTCGGGTTCCATGTATTCGACGGTGCGAGATAGCAGCAAAAAAATTCTGGATAAAGTGCCGACCATTAAAAACTTTATGAAGAAAACCGAAGAACATATGAAAGGCGTGGTGTTCTCGCCAGAAAGCACGCTATTTGAAGAGCTCGGTTTTAATTATATCGGCCCGATTGATGGCCATAATATTGAAGATCTGGTGGCGACCCTCAGCAATATGCGTGAACTCAAAGGCCCTCAATTTTTGCATGTTCGCACCAAAAAAGGCAAAGGCTATGCACCGGCGGAAAAAGATCCTATCGGTTATCATGGCGTGCCAAAATTCGATCCGAACTGTTATGAATTACCCAAATCGAACAGCAAACCCACCTATTCCAAAATCTTTGGAGATTGGTTATGCGAAATGGCAGAACAAGATCCAAAAGTGGTTGGGATTACCCCTGCCATGCGTGAGGGGTCAGGTATGGTCGCCTTTTCGGAACGTTTTCCTGAGCAATATTTTGATGTGGCCATTGCTGAACAACATGCTGTCACTTTTGCGGCTGGCTTGGCGATAGGTGGCTATAAACCTGTGGTGGCCATTTACTCGACTTTCTTGCAACGTGCTTACGATCAGTTAATTCATGATGTGGCGATCCAGAATTTACCGGTGTTATTCGCCATTGACCGCGCAGGCATTGTGGGTGCAGACGGACAAACGCACCAAGGGGCATTTGATTTAAGTTTTATGCGCTGCATTCCGAATATGGTGATTATGACGCCAAGTGATGAAAATGAATGTCGCCAAATGCTTTACACTGGCTTACATTGTGGCCAACCTGCTGCCGTGCGTTATCCCCGTGGCAATGCCATTGGGGTCGATCTTGAACCTTTACAAGCCTTAGACATTGGTAAAGCCAAAACCATTAAGTGCGGTGAAAAAATTGCGATTTTAAATTTCGGTACCTTGTTACCCAATGCTCTTGCCGTGGCGGAAAAAATCAATGCAAGCGTAATAGATATGCGTTTTGTGAAACCTTTAGACATAGACTGCATTCGCCATGTTGCAGAAACGCATGATGTCATTGTGACCTTAGAAGAAAATGCTATTTTAGGCGGGGCGGGTACTGGCGTAACAGAAATATTAAATACGTTGCAAAAAAACACCGCAGTTTTACAGCTAGGCTTACCCGATAAATTCATTGCACAAGGGACACAACAAGAAATGTTGGCGGAAATTGGATTGGATGCAGACGGAATTGAAAAACAAATTCAGGCTTTTTTACAAAAAAATGAAAAAAATCTGAACTAATTTTAATTTGCCTAGTCTGAGTAATTGCTAGTGCACTGCATATCTTGATGATCCTTTATATCGCAGTCGTTTTTTTCAAAATTCTTTATTTTAAAGATCCACCGCTATCCCTTTTCGATAGCGGTTTTTTTCTTTTATCGGGTTAAGAAATTACCTGAATTTTCACCGCACTTTTCTCCGTATTTTCCATTAATTGCCCCACTGAAATTAATTCAATTCCCGCTTGTTGCGCAATATCAAGTACCTGTTGCTGCGCTTGCGGTTCAACAGCAATTAATAATCCGCCTGAAGTCTGAGGATCACATAAAATCGCTTTTTGCACCTCGGTTAATACTGAGATTTTATGTCCATAACTGATAAAATTACGTTCGGTGCCACCTGGTACACAACCTTGGGCAATATAATCCAATACGCCGTCAAGGGTTTTGATCTGATTAAATTGCACTTCCGCACTCAAATCCGCCCCCTCGCACATTTCCAACAAATGCCCGAGTAAGCCAAACCCTGTCACATCCGTCATGGCTTTTACCCCGTCAATTTTTGAAAATTCCGCCCCGATATTATTCAATTTCGTCATGGTCGCCGTGGCAAGTCCTTTATGCTGTGCCTGCAACTTGCCTTTTTTCTCCGCCGTAGTCAGAATCCCAATCCCCAACGGTTTGGTTAAATACAGCTGACAGCCTGCTGTTGCCGAGGCATTTTTCTTCACTTTTTCAGTGTCAATAATGCCTGTGACCGCCAAACCAAAAATCGGTTCTGGCGCATCAATGGAATGACCACCGGCTAAAGCAATCCCCGCTTGATGACAAGCCCAACGCCCACCGTCAACAATTTTCTGCGCAATTTCAACGGGTAAGACTTTTGTCGGAAAGCCTAAAATCGCAATCGCCATTATAGGCTTACCGCCCATGGCATAAATATCGCTGATCGCATTAGTCGCCGCAATCCGTCCAAAATCAAAGGCATCGTCTACAATCGGCATGAAAAAGTCCGTGGTGCTGATAATCCCAACACCATTGCCAATATCATACACCGCCGCATCATCTGCCGTATCATTGCCCACCAATAAATGGGGATCGACAAATTGCGCCAGTTGCGATTGTAAAATTGTCCCTAAATCCTTAGGCGAAATCTTACAGCCTCAACCGGCGCCGTGGCTGTATTGCGTGAGTCGCACAGGTTCTGTGGTCATGTTGAATCCTTTGTGATAAATAATCGGTCATTATACTGTAATTTTGCCGATTTAGTTGTATTATAGTAAAAATTAACCCTAAAATTTGCCTATTTCGCTTTATTTGACTATGCAAACCAAGAAAAAACGCCCTACCCTACAAGATATTGCCAATCATCTTGGTATTACCAAAATGACCATTAGCCGTTATTTGCGAAATCCTGATACGGTGGCAGCGGAAACTCGTGAACGTATTGCTATTGCCATTGAACAATTTGGTTATATTCCGAACAAAGCCCCTGATATGCTTTCCAATGCCAAAAGTCGGGCGATTGGGGTATTGTTGCCATCTTTAACCAATGCCGTGTTTGCCGATGTGTTGAAGGGCATTGAAATTGTCACCGATCAAGCGAGTTATCAAACGATGCTCGCTCACTACGGTTATAGCCAACAGAAAGAACAACAACGCATTGAAAGTTTACTGTCTTATAATGTGGACGGCTTGATTTTAGCAGAAAATCTGCACAGTAAACGCACCTTAAAAATGCTGGAAATTGCCAATATTCCTGTGATTGAGATTATGGACACTACGGAGCTGGGGATTCAGCAAGTGGTGGGGTTTGACAATATTTCGGCGGCACAGGCAATGGTTGAAACCATGATTTTGCGTGGTTATCAACATATTGTGTATTTTTCCTCTCGCCAAGATAAACGCACCTTGTTAAAACAGCAAGGCTATGAAAAAGCCATGAAAAAACACCATTTAACCCCGATTACCGTGGGTTCACAACAGCCATCATCCTTTACACTCGGAGCAGAATATTTACAACAAGCCTTAAAGCAGCACCCTGAAATCAACGGGATTTTTTGCACCAATGATGACTTAGCCATTGGGGCATTATTTGAATGTCAACGCTTAGGGATTCAGGTTCCCGAACAGATCGCCATTGCAGGCTTTCACGGACACGATGTGGGTCAATCGCTCACACCTCAACTTGCTACGGTCATCACGCCAAGATTGGACATCGGCAAAGTCGCCGCTCAAGAATTACTCAATCGCATTAACGGACTGCCTCAACAAAGCCGTATTATTAATTTGGGTTATGAGATTCATTTGGGGGAAACGGTGTAACCTTGGTTTTCTTAATCACTTGTTTAGAACTGGCTTTTGCTTGTTCTAAAGTAAAACCCAGCCCAATTTGTTTTTCTTCCCGACCTTTGCAGATACATTCATTCACAAATTCATTGTAATTTTTCTCTTTAATCATCATCTTATTTCCTTAGATTATGTTCAACTTTTGTACTGATACTGTAGGGGAAAATCTATGTATTCGCCCCTTGTATACAAAAAAACAAAGTATAATAGACACCGAAACCCAATAGGTTATCCACAGCTACAGTAAAGAATATTACAATTTAATAGAATTAGATTTCATTAATAGCTCTAAATTTTCCAATTTTTCCTGACAAGAAATATCTTGTGAAAGATACTCAGAATTATAGTCTGATATATATAAATGATTTTAACTCATCAGGTAATGTTTCTAAAACCGACTTAATTATGGTATCAGAGGTAATATTATTAGAATCCCAAAACACAGCATCACTTTCTTGATTCCCTCTCTCTTTAGCCTTTCAAAAATGCACTACATAAAACATAGCTGTCGTAATCAGCATTTAAACAATCCAACACAATATTTCTGAAGAAATTAGGTTTTGCTTGCGTTCTAAGGAAAAAAGCAACTTTATACATACTTCAATCTCTGTTCTAATAAGTGTTACAAAGCACTTGAGTGCCATATCTATTGCAATAGGTCGTTCTCGGTGCTTGATATGTTGGCCAGAAGTTTGGTGTTGGCGTATGATCTGGTGCATTTTTTCGCATATTATCCGTTTGCATATCTACGGCAAAATTTGGGTAGTTTTGCGGTCTTTGTGCGGTTAATTCCACACCGTCAGGGTATTGTCTAATATATACATTGGAAAAATAATTTTGATATTTTGCTCTTGCACCACTTGTCCAAAGGGCATAACACGACCAAGTTTTTAAATAACCATCGGAATGAACTTTATCTTTTGTGCTATAAGATAAATAACGTGGCGTATAACCTTGATCTTGTCCATTGCAAATCAGTTTAGCCGATTGGGGAAAACTATCATAAAGGACGCTATATCCACTTTCACAGGCTGCTGATAATATGCTCAATGACAATATACTTATTTTCACTATTGGTTTCATTATTTTGATCCTTGTGTGTTTAAGTTTAATATTTTATTTAGCAGAAGAGTTTGGTTGTTATGTCAATAACAACCAAAAGGAGTATACTCCTTGCAAAATTTGGTAAGTCGGTACGTTCTCCATCTTCATTTTTGTGATCTTGATTCTAAAAACTACGGAAGGAAATTACTGAATTTTCTACATTGGTATAGATTTCCTGATGATACCAATACTTGTCTATTGGGAAATGGTAAATTATAATCTATAGAATGACCCACTCTCTACCCTACAAGCGTACAGGGTTGCAAATAGTCTTGATGCTCCGCATCTGCTTATAATAAATGCAGAGCATTGACAATATGCTTAGCCCCATACGCCAGTGCGGGGCAATAATAAAGATAACACTATGACCGAAAAACAATACGATTCTATAAACATTCAGGTACTCAAAGGCTTAGAACCTGTGCAAGTTCGCCCGGGGATGTACACCGATACCACTCGCCCGAACCATTTAGGGCAAGAAGTGATTGATAATAGTGTGGACGAGGCTTTAGCGGGTTACGCCACGAAAATTGAAGTGATTTTACACAAAGATCAATCCCTTGAAGTCACCGACAATGGGCGGGGTATGCCTGTGGATATGCACCCGACCGAAAAAATGTCAGGGGTGGAAGTGATTTTAACCAAACTGCATGCTGGCGGTAAATTTTCCAATAAGAATTATGAATTTTCAGGCGGTTTGCACGGCGTGGGGATTTCGGTGGTGAATGCCCTGTCGGAACGGGTGGATGTGACCATTAAACGCAATGGCGAAGTCCATCATATCGCTTTTGCCAATGGTGAGAAAGTGGAAAACTTAACCGTGACAGGCAGTTGCGGTCGTCGTAATACAGGGACAACGGTGCATTTTAAACCGAATCCGAAATATTTTGACAGCGATAAATTCTCCGTTTCTCGCTTGCGACATTTATTGCGAGCCAAAGCAGTACTCTGTTCGGGATTGGAAATCAAATTTATTGATAAGGTCAACGGCACGGAAGATACTTGGCTTTATCAAGACGGGCTGTCCGATTATTTAAGCGAGGCGGTCAATGGCTTTACGGCATTGCCTGAAACGCCTTTTGTGGGCGAGTTTAAAGGCAATTCGGAGGCGGTAGCGTGGGCGTTGTTGTGGTTGCCAGAGGGAGGCGAGTTACTAGGCGAAAGCTATGTGAATTTGATCCCGACGATTTTGGGCGGAACGCACGTTAATGGCTTGCGACAAGGCTTATTAGACGCCATGCGTGAATTTTGCGAATTTCATAATCTGTTGCCACGCAATGTCAAACTCACCGCAGATGATTTGTGGGATCGCTGTGCTTATGTGTTGTCACTGAAAATGCACGATCCACAATTTTCAGGACAAACCAAAGAACGGCTCTCTTCTCGCCAAAGTGCGGTGTTTATTAGTGGCGTAGTGAAAGATGCGTTCAGTCTTTGGCTCAATAACAATGTAGAACAAGCCAAAGCCTTGGCGGAAATGGCGATCAGTTCGGCACAAAAACGGCTGAATGCGGCGAAAAAAGTGGTGCGTAAAAAACTCACCTCAGGCCCTGCGTTACCGGGGAAATTAGCGGATTGTTCACAACAGGATTTAGATCGCACGGAGCTATTTTTGGTGGAGGGGGACTCTGCAGGCGGTTCAGCCAAACAGGCTCGTAATCGGGATTATCAAGCCATTTTGCCGTTGCGTGGTAAAATTTTAAATACGTGGGAAGTGGCCTCCGATCAGGTGTTAGGTTCGGAAGAAGTACATAATATTGCGGTGGCATTGGGGATTGATCCCGACAGTGACGACTTAAGCCAGTTGCGTTATGGCAAGGTGTGCATTTTAGCGGATGCGGACAGCGACGGCTTGCATATTGCTACTCTACTTTGTGCGTTGTTTTTACGCCATTTCCCAAAATTAGTGCAAGAGGGACATGTGTTTGTGGCTATGCCACCGTTATATCGTATTGACTTGGGTAAAGAAGTCTATTACGCCTTAGACGAAAGTGAAAAAGACGCTATTTTGGATCGACTAAAAGGAAAACGTGGTCAACTGAATGTTCAGCGTTTCAAAGGGTTAGGTGAAATGAACCCGAGCCAGTTGCGAGAAACCACCATGGATCCGAATACCCGCCGTTTAGTGCAGTTAACCTACAAAGAAGATGATGAAAGTGCGGTGGAAAAAGAAGATGTTTTACCGAATGATACCTTTGAATTAATGGATATGTTACTCAATAAAAAACGAGCGGATGATCGCAAAAACTGGTTGCAAGCCAAGGGCGATCAGGTGGATTTAACCGTATAAAATTATAACCCCCTCTCCCTCTGGGAGAGGGTTGGGGTGAGGGTTATTACGTAATTTTACCCTCACCCTAGCCCTCTCCCCAAGGGAGAGGGAACGGGAACAAAATATGACTGAAAATAACAATATCAATTACGAGGGCATTGAACAAATGCCACTGCGAACTTTCACTGAAAGTGCCTATTTAAATTATTCCATGTATGTGATTATGGATCGTGCTTTGCCTTTTATCGGCGACGGTCTAAAACCGGTACAACGACGGATTATTTATTCCATGTCGGAACTCGGCTTAAACGCCAGTGCGAAATATAAAAAATCTGCTCGCACCGTGGGGGATGTGTTGGGTAAATTCCATCCGCACGGCGACAGTGCCTGTTATGAGGCCATGGTGTTAATGGCACAACCCTTTTCTTATCGCTATCCTTTAGTAGACGGACAAGGCAACTGGGGGGCGGCGGACGATCCGAAATCCTTTGCGGCTATGCGTTATACGGAATCCCGTTTATCCAAAATTTCCGAAATGTTGCTCGGTGAATTAGGGCAAGGTACGGTAGATTATCAACCGAATTTTGACGGCACCCTGCAAGAACCGCAATATTTACCTGCTCGCCTACCGCATATTTTGCTCAATGGCACAACAGGTATTGCGGTGGGTATGGCAACAGATATTCCCCCCCATAATATCAATGAAATTGCCGACGCTTGCGTGATGTTATTGGATAATCCTAAAGCCACCCTTGACGATCTCTTAACCGTCGTGCAAGGCCCTGATTTTCCAACAGAGGCCGAAATTATTACGCCCAAAGCGGATATTCGTAAAATCTATGAACAAGGGCGTGGTTCAATCAAAATGCGGGCGGCGTGGAAAAAAGAGGACGGTGAAATTATTATTACCGCTGTACCACATCAATCATCACCGACCAAAATTCAAGCCCAAATTGCCGATCAAATGAATAGCAAGAAATTGCCTATGCTGGAAGATATGCGGGATGAGGCGGATCAAGATAATCCCGTACGAATCGTGCTTGTGCCTCGTTCTAACCGTGTGGATGTAGATGCGGTGATGGCACATTTATTTGCCACCACGGATTTGGAAAAATCTTATCGAGTGAATATGAATATGATCGGACTGGATCATAAACCGGCGGTGAAAGGATTAGTGCAAATCCTCACGGAATGGTTGCAATTCCGTCGTACAACGGTTACCCGTCGTTTACAACACCGTTTGGATAAAATTTTAGCTCGTTTGCATATTTTAGCCGGTTTGATGATCGCTTACTTAAATATTGATGAAGTGATTGAGATTATTCGCCACGAAGATGAACCTAAAGCGGAATTAATAGCTCGCTTTAATTTGAGTGATGAACAAGCGGAAGCCATTTTGAACTTGCGTTTACGTCATTTAGCCAAATTAGAAGAACAAGAATTACAAGCGGAACAAGATAAACTCGCAGAAGAACGTGAACAGTTAGAATTGTTACTGGGTTCTGAACGCCGTTTAAATACCTTAATCAAAAAAGAAATTCAGCAAGACGCTAAAACCTACGCCAGCCCACGCCGTTCACCATTAATTGAACGAGCTGAGGCCAAAGCCATTTCTGAAAGCGAAATGTTACCTGCTGAAGCTGTTACCGTAATTTTATCAGGACAAGGTTGGGTGCGTTGTGCTAAAGGTCATGAGATTGATGTGACAGGGTTAAGTTATAAAGCGGGGGACAAATATCTTGACCATGCACAAGGTAAAAGCAATCAGCCGGCGGTGTTTATCGACAGCACAGGACGGAGCTATGCACTTGATCCATTGAGTTTACCGTCCGCTCGCTCACAAGGCGAACCGTTAACTGGTAAATTAACCTTACCAACAGGCGCAAATGTAACGCAAGTCTTAATGGAAAATACCGATCAAGCCTTGTTAATGTCATCCAGTTCAGGCTATGGTTTTATCTGTCAATTTGAGGATTTAGTTGCTCGCAACAAAGCCGGTAAAGCGGTCATTAGTTTGCCTGAAAATGCCAACGTGTTACCGACCAAAATTTTGCAAAAAAACACCGCACTTTTGGTGGCCTTAACCCAAGCCGGACGCATGCTCATTTTCCCTGTGGCAGATTTGCCAACCCTTGCGAAAGGAAAAGGAAACAAAATCATCACCATTTCTGGTGCAGATTTGAAAGCGGGCAAAGACAGTTTAGTGAAATTATTGCTGATTTCCGAAAACGCCAGTTTGGTGTTCCATTCAGGTAAACGCAAAATCACGCTGAAACCAGAAGATTTGCAAAAATTCCGTGCCGAACGAGGCAGAAAAGGCTCCAGTTTACCACGAGGCTTGCATAGTGGCGTAGAAATAGACGTGATTGAGCCGGCGGAATAGCGCAAAGAACGATATAAACACAAAATAGGGGAAATTTTCTCCTATTTTTATTTTCAAAACCGATAAATTTGTTTTAGAATAAGGCATTATTCTTACGCCATGTTTAGACCAATGAAACTCAATTTTCCAACCATATTAACTATTTTTCGGGTGATTCTGATCCCATTCTTTATTATTGCGTTCTATTTACCCGCTGAATGGACAAATATTGTGACCACGGCGATCTTTTTTGTGGCCTCTATCACCGATTTATTTGATGGCTATTTAGCACGCAAATGGAAACAAACTACCCGTTTTGGCGCCTTTTTAGATCCTGTGGCGGATAAAGTGATTGTTTCTGCTGCCTTAATTTTAATTGTGGAATATTATCATGCCTTTTGGATTACCATTCCGGCTATTGTGGTGATTTCCCGAGAAATTATCGTATCCGCCTTGCGTGAATGGATGGCCGAAGTAGGCAGTCGAGCTAAAGTGGCGGTGTCTTGGATTGGCAAAGTTAAAACTACGGCGCAAATGTTAGCATTGGGGGGGTTGTTATGGCGTTATAACAGCCTTATGGAATACGCTGCCATTGCCTTACTCTATGTGGCCGCCATTTTAACGATTTGGTCTATGCTGCAATATTTACATGCAGCAAAAGAGCCACTTTTGCAAGACCATAATAATGAATAATTTAGAGGCATAATTAATTTATTTCGTGATCTTGTTTACAAAAGAATACAAAATCGATTTAAATTTAACCATTTGAATTTATTATTTAAAATAACATTTGACTCGGGTTATAAAATCCGTAAAATGCAAAACCGTTGAAAGCCATCAGCCGAAAACAAAGCGGGAATAGCTCAGTTGGTAGAGCACGACCTTGCCAAGGTCGGGGTCGCGAGTTCGAGCCTCGTTTCCCGCTCCAATTTAAACCTAATGAAAGTTAGGAAATGCGTTTAGCCCGAGTGGCGGAATCGGTAGACGCAAGGGATTTAAAATCCCTCGCCTTTCGGGGCGTGCCAGTTCAAGTCTGGCCTCGGGCACCATTTAAAGCAACATAAAAGCAATATAACGACAGCTTAAGCCTGTCTTTTTTTATGCCGTTCCCCCGCTATTCATCTCTATCGGTAGCTAATTCCAAGATTTTTAAAATCACCTGTACGGCACTTTCCATGCCCTCAAGGGTAATCAGTTCGTGAATACTGTGGAAATTATAACCACCGGTAAAAATATTCGGACAAGCTAATCCTTGTTCGGCCAACCATGCACCGTCAGTGCCACCACGAATCGGTTTATGATGAGGTTTAATTCCGCACTCTCGCATAGCTAAATCGGCTAATTCAATGGATTTTGGTACTTTACTCACGCAGTTATACATATTTTTATAACTGTCTTGGATCGTCACTTGAATCGGTGGCGAAAGCTGTTTTTGTTGGTTGAGTTGGTTCACCAATGACACAAGCAAGGCTTTACGTTGTTCAAAATGTGCATTATCAAAATCTCGAATTAAGTAATGTAATTCTACCCCGTTGACATCCCCCACAAATCGATTTAAATGGAAAAAACCTTGTTTATCCGCCGTTTTTTCTGGCACCTCGTCAGCGGGCAATAATTGTTGAAACTCACAAGCCAAGGTTAACGCATTGACCATTTTATCTTTGGCATAACCCGGATGAATGTTGCGACCAGAAAGACAAATTGTCGCACTGGCCGCATTAAAATTTTCGTATTCCAATTCCCCGACAGCGCCACCATCAATGGTATAAGCCCAATCACAAGGGAATTTGTCCAACGCAAAAAATTGCATACCTAAACTGATTTCTTCATCAGGGGTAAATGCCACACGAACATTGCAATAAGGCTGATTGCTGTGTTTTAAGCGAAAAAGTGCGGTCATAATTTCGGCAATTCCCGCCTTGTTGTCTGCGCCAAGCAATGTGGTGCCATCCGTCACAATCAAGGTTTTGCCCACTAATTTGTGCATAAACGGAAACATGACAGGGCTAATAAATTGTTCACCAAGGCCTAACGCCACATCACCGCCACGATAATTGACAATCACTTCGGGTTTGACATTTTTACCACTGCAATCGGGCGACGTATCTAAATGCGCCAATAAGCCGATAGTGGGTGCGTTGGTCACATTGCTTGGCAAATAAGCGGTTAAAATCCCATGTTCAGAAAGTTGAATATCTTGCAATCCCAAGGCTTGTAGTTCTTGCGCCAAATATTTGGCTAATTTCAGTTGACCCAGTGAACTTGGCGAGTATTTTGCGCCGATTTTAGCTTGGGTATCAAATGACACATAGTTTAAAAAACGCTCCAATAAATCATGATGATATTCTGCTGTTGACATGGTTTTCTCCCTTAATATTTTTCTGTTTTGATTATGCAAAAACCCCATTCAATACGCAATTTTTTTCACAAATTTATGCACGAAGTTTTATCTATATCAATTTTTAGGCATTTATTGGGTAACCACTGAAAAAAATTGGCGAAAAAAGGCATTATTTCCTTTTCATTATGCCCCAATCGCTATATCATAAGGGCTTATAAAATTCGGTGCTTGCTTATGCGTTTAAGTGAGTGTTGTGGTTCTATTTAACTAATCCATATTAGTTTTTCAGGGAGAAAACCAAAGCTAGTGGAAAAAACGACTAACCCTATCGTTTTGGAAGAAACGCCAAAACCCATTGTTGAGTTACGTTCTCTTACAAAATCCTATGGTGATAACACCATTATCCAAGATTTCAATCTCACCATTAATAACGGTGAATTTATCACGATTCTAGGCCCTTCAGGCTGTGGTAAAACCACGGTTTTACGCTTAATTGCGGGCTTTGAAGAAGTCAATGGCGGTCAAATTATTATTGACGGTGAAGATGTGACCCATATTCCCGCCGAACAACGCCATGTCAATACCGTGTTCCAAAGTTATGCGCTCTTTCCACACATGACCATTTTTGAAAACGTGGCCTTTGGATTGCGTATGCAAAAAGTCCCTGAAGCAGAAATTAAGCCCCGTGTACTGGACGCCTTGCGTATGGTGCAATTAGAAGACATGGCAGAACGCAAGCCAAGCCAACTTTCAGGTGGTCAACAACAACGTATCGCCATTGCCCGTGCGGTGGTGAATAAACCGAAAGTCTTATTATTAGACGAATCCTTGTCTGCATTGGATTACAAGTTGCGTAAGCAAATGCAGAATGAATTAAAATCTTTACAACGTCAATTAGGCATTACCTTTATTTTCGTGACCCACGATCAGGAAGAAGCCTTAACCATGTCTGATCGCATTATTGTGTTAAGAAAAGGCAATATTGAACAAGACGGTTCACCACGAGAAATTTACGAAGAACCGCGTAATTTATTCGTGGCGAAATTTATTGGCGAAATCAATATTTTTGACGCTACCGTGTTACACCGTGTGGATGAAAAACGGGTGAAAGCCAATGTAGAAGGTCGCATTTGTGATATTTATGTGGATCAAGAAGTGCATGAGGGGCAAAAACTCAAGGTATTGTTACGCCCTGAAGATGTGTTGCTTGAAGAATTGGATGAAAATGAACAATCCAGTGCCATTATCGGTTACATTCGTGAACGTAACTACAAGGGCATGACCTTGGAATCCACCGTTGAATTAGAACATAACGGCAAAATGGTGCTGGTCAGTGAGTTCTTTAATGAGGACGACCCGAATATCGATCACTCCTTAGATCAAAAAGTGGCGGTGACTTGGATTGAAAAATGGGAAGTGGTATTAAACGATGAAAATGATCACCAATAAATTCCAAAAGGTTACGGTCGGCATTATTTTTGCGTGGCTGATTTTCTTTGTTTTTGCACCGAACTTTCTTGTCTTTTTGGTGAGTTTTTTAAGCAAAGATGCCAGTAATTTCTATGCGTTGCCGTTTACCTTTGAAAACTACACTCGACTATTCGAGCCGTTATATGGCACCGTGGTGTGGAATTCCTTGTATATGTCAGGCATTGCCACGATTTTATGTTTGGTGATCGGCTACCCGTTCGCCTTTATCATGACAAAAATCAAGGAGAAATACCGACCACTGTTGATGTTCCTGTTGGTGTTGCCATTTTGGACCAACTCATTAATTCGTATTTACGGCATGAAAGTGTTTCTTGGGGTAAAAGGCATTTTAAACAGCTTGTTATTATCCATTGGGATTATTAACGAACCGATTCGGATTTTAAATACCGAAATTGCGGTGATTATTGGCTTAGTTTATTTGCTGTTACCTTTTATGATTTTGCCACTCTACTCGGCCATTGAAAAATTAGATCTTCGCCTATTAGAGGCGGCCAAAGATTTAGGTGCCAATGGATTCCAACGTTTTGTAAAAATCATTATTCCATTGACCATGCCGGGGATTGTCTCTGGTTGCTTACTGGTATTACTGCCTGCCATGGGGATGTTCTATGTAGCAGACTTATTAGGCGGAGCAAAAGTCTTATTAGTGGGTAACGTGATTAAGAGCGAATTCTTGATTTCTCGTAACTGGCCATTTGGTTCGGCGATTAGTATTGGCTTAACCATTTTAATGGCGTTATTAATTTTCGTTTATTATAAAGCGAATAAATTACTGAATAAGAAAGTGGAGCTAGAATAATGGGTCGTATCCTACGTAGTGGTTTTATGTTGGTGGTATATGCCTATTTGTATATCCCCATCGTGATTTTAGTGGGTAACTCGTTCAACGGTGACCGTTATGGGTTAAGTTGGAAAGGGTTTACTTGGAACTGGTATGAGCGTTTGTTTAACAATGATACGCTAATTCAAGCGGCAATTCACTCGGTCGTCATTGCCTTTGTGGGTGCGACTTTGGCCACCATTATCGGTAGCTTAACGGCCATTGCTTTATACCGTTATAAATTCCGTGGAAAACAAGCGGTCAGCGGTATGTTGTTTGTGGTCATGATGTCCCCCGATATCGTGATGGCGGTGTCTTTATTGGCCTTGTTTATGATTGTGGGCATTTCCTTAGGTTTCTGGTCGCTATTACTCGCCCATATCACCTTCTGTTTGCCTTATGTGGTGGTCAGCGTGTTCTCTCGCTTAAAAGGCTTTGACTTGCGTATGCTTGAGGCGGCTCGTGACTTAGGCGCCAGTGAAGTGACGATTTTGCGTAAAATTATTTTACCTCTCGCACTACCTGCGATTATTTCAGGTTGGCTACTTAGTTTCACCTTATCTTTAGATGATGTCGTGGTGTCTTCTTTCGTCAGCGGTGCAAGCTATGAAATTTTACCATTGAAAATCTATTCCTTGGTTAAAACAGGGGTCACCCCTGAAGTGAATGCCCTCGCCACGATCATGATTGTACTTTCCTTGTTATTAGTGGTGATCGGTCAGTTGATTAATAAGAAAGAGAAAATATAGGCAAAACCTAGATAAAGCCTAGACAAAACCAACGTTTCAACATAAAATAGCGCCCGACCCGAAGCTAGTCCCTAGCCCAAAGTCAGGCGTTTTTTTATGACTTTCTATTTGAAAAAATAAAAAGCGGATACTCTTACTTACTCTCAACGGAGAAAATCTTAAATGAAAAAATTAGCAGGTCTTTTCGCAGTTAGCTTAGTCGCTGTTGCTTTGACTGGTTGTAACGATAAAGAAACCAAAACGGAAACTTCTGCAGCCCCAGCGGCCACCCCCGCAGCAAGTGAAGATAAAGTGGTCAATCTTTATACTTGGACGGAATATGTACCAGATGGTTTATTAGACGAATTTACCAAAGAAACCGGTATCAAAGTCAACGTATCAAGCCTTGAATCTAACGAAACCATGTATGCCAAAGTGAAATTACAAGGTGCGGGGGCTGACGGTTACGACGTGATTGCGCCGTCAAACTATTTCGTGTCTAAAATGGCACGTGAAGGAATGTTAAAAGAGTTAGATCACAGCAAATTGCCAGTGATTGCAGAACTCGATCCGGATTGGTTAGACAAAGACTACGACAAGGGTAACAAATACTCTTTACCACAATTATTAGGTGCGCCGGGTATTGCCTATAACGTCAAAACCTACAAAGGATCTGATTTCACTTCTTGGGGTGACTTATGGAAACCTGAATTTGCCGGTAAAGTGCAATTATTAGATGACGCGCGTGAAGTGTTTAATATTGCCTTAGTGAAATTAGGTAAAAATCCAAATACCACCAACCCAGATGAAATCAAAGCCGCTTACGAAGAATTATTGAAATTGCGTCCAAACGTACTTTCTTTCAATTCAGACAACCCTGCGAACTCGTTTATTTCTGGCGAAGTTGAATTAGGTCAATTATGGAACGGTTCTGTACGCATTGCGAAAAAAGAATCACCAGATACCATTGACATGGTTTTCCCGAAAGAAGGGCCGGTATTATGGGTTGATACCTTAGCGATTCCCGCTAATGCAAAACACCCAGACGCCGCACACAAATTAATTAACTATATGTTAAGTGAAAAAGTGTCTGAGCAATTAACTTTAGAAATTGGTTATCCAACTTCCAACTTAAAAGCAAAAGCGAAATTACCCGCAGAGATCACCAACGATCCAGCCATCTACCCAACGGCTGACGTCTTGCAAAAGTCTTACTGGCAAGATGATGTGGGCGAAGCGGTTGAATTATATGAAAAATATTATCAAGAGCTAAAAGCAGCAAAATAATATTGCGGAATTTGATAACTTAAAAAAGTGCGGTGATTTTCACCGCGCTTTTTGTTTATCTCAAACAAACCCAAACATAAAATAAATTTCTCTCATTCACATAATTTTGCTTGCATAGGGATTAAAATGAATATATATTCACAATAAATGAATAAATATATAAAACACCCCAAAGGAAGATATTATGCACAGCTCCGAATTAGTCCAATGGTTTCGTCAATCTACCCCTTATGTCAATATGCACCGTGGCAAAACTTTTGTGATTATGCTTGATGGTGATACGATTGCGAGTACAAATTTTATTAATATTATCAGCGATATTCGTTTATTACACAGTTTAGGGATCAAATTAATCATTGTGTTTGGTGCGAGAGTGCAAATTAATGAATTGCTTTTGCAGCACCAGATTACACCACAATATCATAAAAATATTCGCATTACCGATCAAAAAACCCTTGATTTGGTCAAGCAAGCGGTAGGAAAACTGAATTATGATATTACTTCAAGACTGTCAATGCGCCTTCCCCATTCGCCTTTGCTCAATGTGGTCAGCAGTAACTTTATTTTGGCGCAACCCATTGGCGTGGACGACGGTGTCGATTATTTATTAAGTGGCAAGCTCCGCCGTATTGAAGTGGAAAATATTCAACAACAGTTAGATCGTGACGCAATCGTGTTAATTGGCCCGATTGCCCCCTCCGTGACGGGGGAAAGTTTTAATCTGCCTTTTGAAGAAATTGCGACACAGGTTGCGATTAAAATTAAAGCCGAAAAACTGATTGGCTTTAGTGCCACACAAGGGATTTTAGACCCACAAAAACAAACCATTTCGGATTTATTGCCACAAAATGCGGTGGAATATCTGCAAAAATTTATTCACAACGATCTTTATCACAGTTCCCAAGCTCGCTTTCTACAAGCGGCCATTGATGTTTGCCGTGCAGGGGTTAAACGTTCGCATCTATTAAGTTATGAAGAAGATGGTTCATTATTGCAAGAATTATTTACCCGTGACGGTGTGGGAACACAGCTTTCAATGGAAAATGCCGAAGATATTCGCTTGGCAACCATTCGTGATATTCCAAGTTTATTAGAACTGATTCAACCCTTAGAACAACAAGGTATTTTAGTCAAACGCTCTCGTGAACAATTAGAAATGGATATTGAAAAATATACGATTATTGACCGAGATGGTGTCATTATCGCTTGTGCCGCATTAAATGTTTACCCGCAGGAAAAAATGGCTGAAATGGCTTGTGTCGCGGTTCACCCCGATTATCGTAACTCCTCGCGTGGTGATATTCTGTTAGACGCCATTCAAAAACGCGCCAAAAATGTCGGCATTGAAAAATTATTTGTTCTCACCACCCGAACCGTTCATTGGTTTCAAGAACGCGGATTTAGCGTCGCCAATGTAGAAGATCTGCCACAGGAAAAACGAGAACATTATAATTATCAACGCCGATCTAAGATTTTGATTCAGGATTTAGCTTGATAACTCGCCCACAAAATGCCGTTGTGATTTCGTTTCATCACGGCTTAATATCAAACGGTGGTAATTTTCAAACCGCACGGGGTGAATTTTGCCTTGTTCAACAGCTTCTCGTAAGGCACATTGCGGATCGTCTAAATGCTTACAATCACGGAATTTGCACGTGCCGAGAAAATATTGAAATTCACGATAACCCCGCGTAATTTGCTCGGGTTCTAAATGCCATAAACCAAATTCTCGAATACCCGGGCTATCAATCAGATTCCCCCCTTGTGGCAAATGATATAAACGTGATGATGTGGTGGTATGTTGCCCTAAGCCGGAATTCTCACTCACCGCATTAGTTGTCGCATTGACATCAGGCATGATTTGATTGACCAGACTGGATTTCCCGACCCCCGATTGCCCGACAAAAATAGAGGTGCCAGAAGCTAAAAGTGCGGTTAATTTTTGCATATTTTTGCCCGTTTGGGCGGAAATCATCAGAGTTTGATAGCCAATATCTTGGTAAATTTTTAGCTGTTGTTCTGCTTCCGCCAGTGCCTGCTCAGAAAGCAAATCCACTTTATTTAACACAATCACTGCTGGAATATTCGCCGTTTCGCAAATCACTAAATAACGGTCAATAATATTCAATGATAGGGTTGGCAACACGGCAGACACAATAATAATGCGATCAATATTGGCGGCCATGACTTTTAACCCATCATAATAATCAGGGCGAGCCAGTTCATTTTGACGGGGTTGCACCGCTTCAATCACGCCACTAATCCCTTGTAATTGCGCCAGCCCTTTACGCCAAATGACCCGATCCCCCACCACCACGCTCGCCAACGTGCGGCGTAAATTACAACGGAAAATATGGCCTTGTTCATCTTCCACATCCGCGTGCATAGAATAACGTGTTACCACCACGCCATCTTGCGTATCCCCGAGCATATCATCTTGCCAATCTATTTGTTTTTTCTGTTGGCGTTGATGGCGATCTAAGGCTTTTGCATTATTACGATGAATACGCCGTTTTTGGTTTTGGGTGAGTTTTTGCTTTGCCAATGAGATTTCCTTAAAAGTGCGGTGATTTTTCTATCTATTTTATAATTGTGAATTTTGCTACAATAGCACAAATTCAATATAGGATACTTGATATTATGCCACAAGATAAAGAAAATCTCATTTGGATCGATCTCGAAATGACAGGATTAGATCCCGAAAAAGAACGAATTATTGAAATCGCCACCATTGTCACAGATAAAAACTTAAATATCCTTGCCGAAGGGCCTGTATTAGCGGTTAAACAATCTGATGAATTATTAGCCAAAATGAGTGATTGGTGTGTGAAAACCCATACAGAAAATGGCTTAATTGAACGCGTCAAAACCAGCAAGCTCACTGAACGCGCGGCCGAATTACAAACCCTCGATTTCTTAAAAAAATGGGTACCGAAAGGCCAATCCCCTATTTGTGGCAATAGCGTGGCACAAGATAAACGCTTTTTATTTAAATATATGCCCGATTTAGCCGATTATTTCCACTATCGTTATTTAGATGTCAGCACATTAAAAGAACTGGCTCGCCGTTGGAAACCTGAAGTGTTAGAGGGATTTAAAAAAGAAAACACCCATTTAGCCTTAGATGATATTCGGGAAAGTATTAAAGAACTCGCTTATTATCGTGAAAATTTTATTAAATTAGCTTAGAATTTCTACAAACAAACAGAAAATAAAAATTTTTGCTTGCGAACAATCAAAATCTTCGTATAATAGGCTCTGTTTACGACATATTAAATGTCGCTCTGCGGGAATAGCTCAGTTGGTAGAGCACGACCTTGCCAAGGTCGGGGTCGCGAGTTCGAGCCTCGTTTCCCGCTCCAAATTTTAAAGGACGCTTTGAGCGTCCTTTTTTCATATCGGATTTCGTATCCGAAATTGGCATAGTAGACAAAATAGTTGGTAAAAAAACAGGTTAAAGCCTTATAGTAATTGGCTTTAACCTAATTTTTTGAAATATGAACAAAAAACTGTCCTTTTTGCCAAAATTCATCAATTCAGAAATATGGCACTCAAAACAATATTCAACGCTATAAATGTAGTACTTGTCATAAAACTT
>NZ_JBPDVG010000007.1:0-140535 GCF_051851525.1 Lonepinella sp. BR2357
CAAAATTTGGGTTAGTGCTTTCTGCACTGTTTGTAGTGCTAGCCAGTTCCAGTGTTTTGCCTGCATAAAGTGTTAAATTTGATGCGGCTTCTATTTTTCCTCCCAGATTAATCAGGGTTTGATTGGTGGATAAATCTACGCTGTCGCCTAAAATCACTCCTTGATTTTTGAGATGATTGGATTGAATATGGGTTAAATCTCGTCCTGCAATGGTGCCAGTATTTTGTAGTTCATCCACATTCGCCAAAATATTGTTCGCAGAAATTACCGCACCTCGGCTATCAATATCTGCATCACTGGCAACCAAATAAACCTGTGGCACAAGTGCGGTGATTTTTTCGCCATTTTCGAGGGTGATTTCTTGGTTCATAATATTCACATATTACACTTCTTCTTATCAGAAACTGAATTCATTCTTCCGCAATCTTCAATGGTTAGCTTAATATACCCCAATTTACTCATACAATGATCAAAATTATTTATTGCAAGTTCATAATCAAAATCTTTATTTTGAAACCTACTAGCAGAAAATATATTCTTTTTCCTATAATCTCCACCACAATTTTTTGCATCATGCCATCTAATTTCAGAATTAGTATGCCCGATAGTATCTTTTTTCTGGTAAAAAGCAATATAAGGAAATCGTTCTCCATCACAGTCGGTATAAATAGCATGATATGTACATCCGTCAATTGTTATACCGCATCCAGTTAGAACAAAAATAGAAAAATATACAAATAAAAATTTCATTTTTTATCTCCTATCTAAATCCAAATAATAATTCAAATACTTCATTGGGTAGATATTATCTCTTCAATAAGTAATAGTTACATATTACATACTTTCTTATCCGTAACAGAGTTCATTCTTCCACAATCAGTTATATAAATATACCCCTGTTTTTCCACACAATTATGCAATCGAGTAACCATATCATGATCTACAGGGTCATTCTTATGTTTCCGTTGACCAGAAAAAAGATATATATCACCATATTTAACACCACATTTACCAATATCTTTCCATCTTTGTTCGGTATTAGTGTGACCTATTGTCTCTTTCTTTTGATAAAACGATATTGGAGGAAATTCCTTTCCATCACAACTAGCGGTTTGCCAAGTTATTGTGCAACCATTTTCATGTCTATATAAACAAGCAGAAAGAAAAATACAGAAAAATAAAATAAACTTTTCCATATATGCGTTCCTATAACTTTCACATATTACATTTTTTCTTATCAGAAACTGAATTCATTCTTCCGCACTCTTCCACTGTTAATTTAATATATCCCAATTTACTCATACAGTTATCAAAATGTTTAATTTCAGATTTATAGTCAAATAATTTGCTTTTATATCTATAGTCAGAAAATAAATAGGGTTCTCTATAATCTGCTCCACAATGTTTAGCATCATTCCATCTTATTTCAGCATTAGTACGCCCGACAGTATCTTTTTTCTGATAAAAGGCAACACGAGGAAACTGCTCACCATCACAGGGCGTATAAGTCATATGATATGTACATCCGTCAATTGTTATGCCACATCCAGTTAGAACAAAAATAGAAAAATATACAAATAAAAATCTCATTTTTTATCTCCTATCTAAATCCGAATAATAATTCAAATACTTCATTGGGTAAGGCTTGCCCTGCAACAATAGGAGTTACATATCCTACTGCGTAAACAGCCACTCTATTAGCTCGATTCTGCTCTACTTGAGATGTATAATGACCGTTACCTTGTTTATCATAGAAAAATACTTGTCCATTAAGATCGTGAATACCTGCATAATATTCTACTGCTTTATCAAAAACAGAACCTATACTGTAAGGTATTCCAAACATAGTTCCAGCAATACCTTGATGTCCTCCTGTTATTCCATATAATTTTTCCGTCACTGGCTTATCATTGAATAAATCAGTTAAGCTGGAATATTTATTATTTTCTTTAAAAACATAATTTCCCCGTTCATTCACTTTCAACGAACCATCACTATTTGTTTCACAACGGCTATTACCTTCACCACAAATAATGCCATAATCCATTCTTACGCCACCTAGTTTAATTCCATCAAAAGCACCACTGCCATAAGCAACATTGCTTAACATGCCATTCTTATCTTCAATAGGTGGGGCCAAAAGTGAATTTTTAAGTGTTTCTCTTCTTGCTTCAATATTTAAAGTCGCTAGTAGTGATTTCGCGGTCATAACCTTTGGTGCTCCAGTCACCACGCCTGTCGCTAAATTTAATCCCGTGCGAAGATGTTCTAACCAATAAATATCCTTAATCGCTTCATCAATTTTTTCTTGATATTTTTCTTTATCATCAATTTTAGCATTTTGATAATCTAAAATAGCTTGACGAAGCTCTTTTCGTTTAGGTTCTTGATAATAGTCAATAACATTGTCTGCCATTTCTTGAGCATTATTCGTAAATTCAGCTGTTTGTTTAACTTGATATTGAATTTCATTTAACACTTTATCTTTATTAAACTTATTCTCCAGTTTCCCTGAACTTTGCTGAGCATTATCTGTTCGTACTGTCGTTTTTATTTTTTCCATTATTTCTTCTGCGGTATATGATGTGAGTTCTTTTTGTTTCTCTGTATCTGTAATCGCAATATTTGATGTGCCAATGCCTGAGTTGGTCACACTACTTTGGTTATCCTTATCCATACCAACACCGAAGCTAATATCACCAGTTAAAGAATCCCAACCTTTCGCCAAAACCGCATCATTTTTCTTACCATTCGTTTTCGCTTCGGTGGTTTCTTTCCCACTGGCATCTGTATAAAGTTTTTCGCCTTTTTCATTCACCGCTTGTTTTTTGCTTTGTGGCGTGCCTTTGCTTCCAAATGGGGTGTCAAAATTCATGGCGACTGAACCACTTACACCAAATGCCGACCCCTTATAATCTGCATGATTTTCAATATCTGAATAACTCAATGCCCCTGTACTAAAAGAATTTCTGCTATTTTCCTCCGCACTTTCAGTGGAAGTGATTAAGGCACCAGTTAAGTTCGTGTGGTTGGCTACATTCACCTTAAATCCATCATCCCCAGCAAAAATCCCAGCTTGCTGATTTACGCTGGCATAATTTGAGTTGATTTTGGATTGGCTATAACTAGCACTCGCAGACACACCATAACCCACAGTCACTTGCCCACTTGCACTTTCTTGCTTGCCCTTGTAAGTTGCTGTATCTTGTAAACTCTCAATATTTAGATTCTCTGCATTGACGGTAATTTGTTTGCCTGCAACTTGTGAACTTTTAATATTGGTGTCTTTTTGGCTATCAATGGTTGTTTGGCTATTTTGACTACCTACATAGCTATTCACCCAAGCCTTACTATCGCCATTGCCATAACCTTTGGCTATCTTGCCACCAGCTGTTACACCAAATGAAAATCCACTTTGTCCATAACTCACTGCGACACCTGCATTCCAACCACTGGCTTTGTTTTTGCTGCGTTCAAGGTGATTTTCATTGGCGGCCAGTATGTTGATGTTACCGTTGCTTTGGAGATGGGTACCTTGATTGCCACTGACATCAGAACCAATAATAACTAGATTTTCATTTTTTCCAGTGGTTACAATATTCACTTCGCCCCCTGCATTCACTTGGCTTTTTTCAACTTTATTCCCCTCAGCATGTTGGGTTTGCGTGTTCTTTTGTTTGCCATAGGTAATGGAAACACTGATATCCTGTTTTAAGCCATCCATGCCGTTTTCTTGTAGATTTTTATATAAATCCTTTCCCTGTTCATAGGTTCTTACTGCACCAAAACCCACATTCGCTGCCGCTAACGCATTAATTCGGTTATCTTTGCTTTGCCCAACGGTTTTTATTGATTTCACCGTAGAAATGGCACTTTGCAAGGCTAGTAAAGCTGGAATATTTACTGCTACCGTTAACCCACTTTGTTTCATTTGGTATTTATAGTTGCTTTCGTAATCGCTTTCTACCCCTGTGATATTGGCGTTTTTTGCCATAATCAATACATCACCGTCTTTGGATGTGACGATTGAGCCTGATTGTTGATAGCTGCCATCCGTGATGATTTGAGTGTTGCCATGCAGACTACCAACTTGACTGCCCACCGCACTGTATTGTGTGTTATCGGTGTCAACATCTTCTTGTTTTTTCCCAACGGTAAACCCAATTCCGCCTGAACTCATTAAGCCTGATTTGGTTTTTTGGTGATAATTTTCTTCATAATAGCGGTTGCTATCTGCGGTGATATTTACGCCATTTTTCGCTTGAATCTGTAAACTCTGATTGGCGACAACATTGGAGCCGTTGATATTGACGCTTTTATTTTCAGAGAAAATAGACACATTTTCACCACTGATATCGCTAGATTCAACTTGGCTGATATTGTGATAATGCCGTTTTATTTCCGTTGTTTTGCTCAACAATCCCTTGTGACTGCTTTTTACTGCACTCGCCACTTGTTCTTGTTGCTTGCCTGCATGGATATTCACTTCTCCCTGTGAACCGATAACCACATTGCCTTGTTCACTATTGATTTCCGCTTGTCTTATATCGACTTGTTGTTTGCCAATGAGTGTAAGGTTATCTTTGGCTTGTAAACTTGAACCGATTTCGCCTTGTTGGTCTAGGCGGTAGTAATTATTGTCATCGGCGTTGTAATGTTCTTTGTTTACGGTGTTTAAGGTGGTTATCGTTAATCCATTTTTTGCATTGGCATAAAGACTGCCGTTGCTTTCGAGTTGTGAGGCTTTTACCGTGATATTGCCGTCACTTAGCAGATTAAGCTGTCCGCCTTTGCCTGTGACTTTCACTTGGCTGAGTTGGTCTAACTCTGTACGTGCAAAATTTGGGTTAGTGCTTTCTGCACTGTTTGTAGTGCTAGCCAGTTCCAGTGTTTTGCCTGCATAAAGTGTTAAATTTGATGCAGCTTCTATTTTTCCACCCAGATTAATCAGCGTTTGATTGGCGGATAAATCTACACTGTCGCCTAAAATTACCCCTTGATTTTTGAGATGATTGGATTGAATATGGGTTAAGTCTCGTCCTGCAATGGTGCCGGTATTTTGTAATTCATCCACATTCGCCAAAATATTGTTCGCAGAAATTACCGCACCTCGGCTATCAATATCTGCATCACTGGCGACCAAATAAACCTGTGGCACAAGTGCGGTGATTTTTTCTCCATTTTTTAGTGTAACTTCTTTGTTGACCAACCACACCATATCTGTGGTTAATTCTGACATTTGTTTGGCGGTTAATCCAACGCCCACAGATAAATTAAAGTCTTTGGCATATTTTACCCCTGCGTTCATTAAGGCTTTATATTGTTCCATATCATTATTAAAACCAGTTAAATAACGACGACCTGTCAGTTGGTTGATTTGCTCGTTAATTAAACGTTGTTCATAATAACCGTCACCTAAGCGTTTTTGGGTTTTACTGTGATCATAACGGAGTTGATTAAACATATAATCACTGCTTAACCATTGATTACGATCAGTAAATTTAGGATCAGTTTCAACCACATAACCTTTCGGAGCTGTGGGGTTAATTTGGTATAAGCTAGCTGTCGGTAAAGTTACATTGACTAAATGCGTTTTGATAACAGGTAAAGCAGAGTGATCCGTTGCATTACTTATTGCTATTTTTTCAGGTAATTGAACAATAACCTGACCAGAATGAACAATATCATTTTTATGCTCTGTTATGTTCACTG
This sequence comes from Lonepinella sp. BR2357, assembly GCF_051851525.1. Taxonomy (NCBI): domain Bacteria; kingdom Pseudomonadati; phylum Pseudomonadota; class Gammaproteobacteria; order Pasteurellales; family Pasteurellaceae; genus Lonepinella; species Lonepinella sp. BR2357. Next base: position 5,713 of record NZ_JBPDVG010000007.1, read on the forward strand.
ATACAGATGTAATGTTGGGAATATCTTGACTGATATTTGCTATCGGTGATAAAGCAACTTTTTCCTGTTTATTCACCGATTGCACAGTAATATTTGACGTAGGAACAGCTGAACCAATCGTATTTAATACGAGATTAAATGACACTTTTTTAGGTAACGGTTGTGGTACTGATTCTTTAATTTTTTCATCTAAGAAATAGCGACGATGTTCATGCCAGCTTGTTTTATATCTATCTTGATAATACCGAATAAAGAAACCGTCATCTTTCATGTTTAACGTTGCTGTTAAATCTTCATTAATGAGCAAACCTTGATGATTAATTTGATGACTTGGTGCATCAACCTCTTGTTGATTAAAATAGAACTGTTTGCCCACAAGCAACTGACTATATTGATTCAACGTATAATCACTATTTAAATGTAGGCTTCCCCCAATCAATATTTTTGCAGGTGCTTCATCATGCACTTCAGGAATATAACTTGTGCGTGTAAAGACTTTTCTTTGCCAAAAATCGCCCTTAGATGAATCAATTTTTTCTTTATTGGTATCATAAAAATAAAAAGTAGCAGACTTATGACGTTGTCCATTATTCGGATCAAAAGTTCCATCTACACCGATACGATACCATTCCGTTACTTTATAAGTTTGACGATCTTCTTTACCATATAAATCAAATTGTTCCTGTTCTTCTCGAATGCGAATATTGACTTTGGTGTCTTGATTTTTTATTTCCTTGGCATTTATAGTGCCATTGCCTAAAAATTCAATCGTTGCACTTTCATTTTTAATAAGATTTGCAACACCAACAGCATGATTATTCTGATCCAATGTTTGACCAATATAGCCATCCCCAGAAGAAAAAATGAAAGAGCTGTCTTTATTGATTAACGTATCCACGCCAAGATCAAGTCTTTCCCTTGCCGCAATGGTCGCTGATGAAGTTTGGTTATCTATTGATTCTGCCTGATTATTAAGTGTTTTCGCCTGAATGGCTAAATGTGAACCATAGATTTTGCCTGTGCCAATATTGGTGAGATTGGTGCCGTTAATCAAGGTATTATCACCATTAATTAAGCCTCGGTTTGTTATATTGTTGGTTTTCAAGCTCGTTTCTGTGGCAGAAATTTCAGCATTTTTAGTATTATTGATATTTTGTGCAGTAATGGTTGCTTTATTGCCAGATAACAAATTTACATAGTTAGTAAAGTTACCCGAGGTTGTCAAAGATAAATCTTTTCCCACCTCAAAAGCACGATGTAAAGCAAGGCTATCCACTAAATTAATCGTTAAATTACCAGCCGTTTTGATTGTGCCTTCGTCAGTTAAACCTTTTGCATTTAATGTAATATCGGTGGCTTGAATTGTCCCATTTTGGTTATTCACCATGAGATTGCCACCATGAGAAATTGTCAGTTGATTATTTGCAAGCAATTCACCTTGTTGATTTACTAAGCTCTCCGCTATGTTGAGTGTAGCTTGATGATTGCTATAAATACCGCCTTGTTGGTTATTGACAGTATGAGCATTAAGATAAAGTGAGTTAGCTTGTATACCTTGCGTTGGAATAGCTACATTGGTTTTGGTTTGTTGATTTTCAATATGTGTGCTGTTAAGGGTTAAATTCTCTGTTGCATAAATAAGCGATCCAATATCACTGACTGCGTTATTCTGAATTTGTGAAGCAGTAATCTCTGCATTTTTTGCACCAAGAATACCCCCTTGGTTATTGAGTTGTTTTGTGTTAATGGTTAATTCATTAGCACTGCTGATTTTACCCTGTTGATTATCTAATGGTTGTGCCTGAGTAGAAAGCGTTAATATATTATGGCTAGCTAATTGACCTTTATGGTTAGATAAGGTTTTACTGGTAATCAATAATGTGTTTCTTGCATTTATCGTCCCTTCAGTATTATTCACCGTATTCGCTATGGCGATAAGATTACCTTGTGTTGAAACCATGATACCTTGTTGATTGTTGAGATTTTTTGTCTTAATTTTGGCATCTTGTTTAACCAATAATTCGCCTTGTTGGTTAGTTAATTTATCGTTACTGATTTCGGCATTCTCACTGACAATAACCGTACCATTCTGATTATTGAATAACGCACTTTCACCTTTCAGATTCTGACTCATCAAGTTTCCGTTTTGATTATCCAATTCACGAGTTAATAATGTCAGATTATTAACAATAAGACCTTTATTATTTTGTGCCGTTTTCGTATTTTGGTTATCAAATTTTTGTTGATGGGTATTTATTTCCGCACTATTCGCCTGCACTAATCCATTACGATTATTGAGTGCACCTGTTTGCAAGAGCAAATTATTGGCATAAACCGTGCCGTTATGGTTATTGAGATCAGATTGATGGCTATCAATAGAAAGCTCACTAAGCAAAGAAGCAATAATACCTTGTTGGTTCTCAATTCCCCCTTGTGTTTGGAGGTTGGCATTATGATTAGCGACCAATTTACTTTTAGTGTTATTCAAGGTTTTTGCTTGAATATTTAATGTGTTAGCACTAATTTCACTTTGTTCAACATTATGTAGATCATTAGTTTGCAAACGCAGATTATCGGCATGCATTAAACCCTGTGTTTGTTGAATTTTATCTTCAATATTAAGACGCATGTTTTTATCTGTAGAGATATTGCCTTGATTATTTAATAATGAACGTGCTTGTATGGTTAGGTCTTTTTTACTTTGAATAACCCCGAGATCATTATTAAGATTTTTGCCTTGTACTTTCAACGCACTTTCTGTCTGAATATGTCCTTGTGCATTGTTAATATCGGCAGTATTAATAAGCTGATTATCCCGACTTGCTAACTTACCGTCTTGGTTATCCAACGTTCCCGAATTAATCCGCAAGCCACCTAATGCCACAATGCCTTGGTTTTCCCCAGTGGTATGCTGATTGCTTAAACGCTGGCTTTGGGTGTCAATGTCAATATGGCTTTCGCTATACATTAAGCCTTGGTCATTAATGAATTCACCACTGTGGATGTGAATATTTTCTTTGGCTAACAGTTGACCTTGACTGCCATCTACTTTGCCAGTGGTATTAACCTCAATCCCCTTGCCGGCAATCCAACTGCCTTGACGATAGTTGATTTCATCTGCATTGAGCTTGATTTTGCCCGCACTTTGGAATATTGCCCCCGCTGTATTGAGCTGCTTGCCACGTAAATTAAATGTCTCTTCTCCGCTTTGTTGCCAGATGGCATGGCTTGCGTTTAAGTTGGCTTGGTTGGATTGAATATGTTTTGCACTAAGTTGTGCATATTGGGTTGATAAGTGTTTAGGGGTGCTGAGAGATAGCGTTTCAGATGCGGTTAATTTGGCATGATTGGCCTGAATATCACCTGTTTTTGCTTGAATATCTATTTGATAGGCACTATTTTGGCTATGGTTTAACTCGACCTGATTGGCGGTCACTGTTATTTTATTTGGAGCAAGATGTTTTCCTTGTAAACTGGCTTTTTCACTGGCTTGAATTAGGATATTTTTACCCTGTGCGGTTTGTGGGGCAATGGTGCGTTGTTCGCCCTTATCTGTTTCAACAAAGTTAACCCCTGAAGCAATCAAGGCATTCTGTGTGGTGTTCACCTGTTGGGCTTGGTAACTAACATTATCGTGGGCAAGCGTGTTGCCTTGTTGGCTAATCTGTTTCTTAGCGGTTAATTGAATTTGTTGGTTACGTGCAATCAGTTCACCATTTTGTTTAATGGATTGGTTAGATTTAAGTGTAATTTTTCCTTGCTTGGTTTCTATTCTGCCTGTGTTTTCGATATTTTGATTAGATTGCACAGTAACCTTATCTGGTGCGGTGATATATCCAGTGTTAATCACTTTGCCTTGTGCATTAATTTGCACATTTTCACTGGATGCACCTATATGCCCTGCGTTGCGTACCCCTAATCCTTGCTCGGTGCCGACTAAGTAAATTTTCTCGGCATACATACCACCCAGTTGACTAACATCCACCGTATAATAAGGGGATTGAGCCTGTTCATCATGGGAAAGTGCGGTGTTTTTTGTGCTAATAATTTGTAAAGGTTGGTCAGATTGGCTGGGATTGGCATAGTGAACCTTATTTTTCCCTGTCACTACATTAACTTTTTTCTTGCTCCAAATACCGGCGTTAATTTGGCTTTGTTTGGCAATAATGTCCGTGTAATCAACTCGGCTGTTATCAAGCCCTTGTCCGGTGACTGTCACTTTGCCCTTTTCGACCACAAAATGGTCGAGTTCTCCATTGACAATATGCGGTTTACCGGTGGTCAAGGTGGTTTTATCTGTGTTAATAAATCCGCAGCCTTCACAATATAAACCCGATGGGTTGGCAATAATCACTTCCGCTTTTTTGCCAGCCACTTCTACATAACCTTTTAACTGTGAGGCTTTATTAGAATTGACTTCATTTAAAATGACCTTTGCCTCGCCTTTAGCTAAATAGAGATTGGCGGTGATTTGTCCGGCTAATTGGGTGGCGGTATTTTTTCGGCTATTGTTAAGAATCGCTCCTTTTTCACTGACATCAAATTGGCGGTATTTATTATGAGACAGCCCTTTATCATTAGGGGTTTGAATATTGACTTGTGGCAATCCATTTGCCGTGGAAAGCATGATAGGTTTTTGTTGTTTGGGGGCGGTTGGGTCGGCTTTGATAATCAGCGTATCGGCTAACGCACTACCGCTCAAACTGACTAAACCTAAGGCACAACATACACTGAAAGACAATATCTTTAATGTGGCGAAAACTGGAGAAAAATGCACCGCACTTTGACAAGATGTTTTTGTATTGGCACGAGCGGATTTGGCTAATTCAGAAACCACCACTAAACATTGTTTGGCTTTATTAAAAATAACGCGATAACAGTGTTTGTTCATATCCATTTTCCCCTAGAATTGATAGCTTAGGTTAAACCCAGCCACCCCATTAGATGTACGAAAATGAGCAGGTTTATCAATTGGACGACCGACAAAAGCATCGTAATTTACCCCGAAGATTTGCCCACGCAATCCCAATACCGCACCTGTCAACGCATTGCCTACATTGTCATCAATTTGTTGATAAACTTTGCCATAATCTACACCAAGATAAGGCTGAATTTTAGCACTGGCTAACCATGAAACATCATTGCGAATCGACCAACCACGGTTGCCCGATAAGGTCAATTCACCATCAAAACCTCGCACGGAATAACGTCCACCAATGCTAAATCTATCTTGTGATGTGAGCGGGGTTTTATTCCATTGACCATTAAATTCTCCTTGATATTGCCAGATTTGGTCAAAAAGAGAAAAAGGTACGGTTAATGTGGCATTGGCTAATATAATTTTAGGGTGAGAAGTGCCTTCATTAAATAATTCTTCTGGTGCAGCTAACGCTTGCCAAGCACCGGTACCACGTTTAAAGGATAATCCAATATCGAATGTGGATTGCCCCAAATATTCTCGATGTTTAATGCCTACTTCCCAACCGGCCGTACGCCGACGTTGTACATCAATTTCTTCATCATCAATGAATGAATTGGATTGTCTCGCCCATAAACTACCACTCAATGTGGTTTTACGCTGAGCATCACGATGTAGAAGATAAGACAGGGTCAATTTTTGCTGACGACTTTGACCAGAGTAAAGATAATTTTCTGCATAACCAAACACTTGTTGACGATAGTGGTTATAGGAACTGTTAAAACTGAGTAGCCAATAGCCAAAAGGAATGGAATAGTGCAAACTGAAATTAGACGTTTGGCGAGTGCCTTTTTCATCATTGTCGGTGGGAATGGAACGAGTAAAACTAGAATAAAATAAATCGTTAGCGGTCAGCAAATTATCCACCGATAAAGTAGCTGACCCCTGATATTTCCCTGTGCTTTTAGAACCGCCATCATCCAACCCTAATGTTAAACGGAATGGAAAAGATTGAGCATAAGAAATTTTTAAATCACTATATCCCACATCCCCAGTGTTTGCAGGCAAAATCTCTATGTTAGCATCAGCAGTGGGAATGCGTTTTAGATTTTCTAGGGATTGCTCAATATCTCGCACATTTAAGATATCCCCTTTATCTATGGCCATGGCGGTGAAAGCGGACAAAGCGGTAAAACGTGCGGTAGGAAAATCTGAGCTGTCTTCTACCAGAATATTATTCAACCTACCTAAGATAACCGTAAGTTTCAACTCCCCTTGGTTCAAATCTTGTTCTTCCGCAATGACTCTGGTGGTCACCAACCCTTTTTCAATCAGTTTATTTTGCATGGTTTTCATCAAGATACTCAGCCCATTACCCCCAAAACAATAGGGCAAGGTTAAATTGAGTTCTTGTAAGCTATCGGTTAAAAGAGATGAAAATTGTGAAGCCTGATTTTCATGAGCATAGTCAGTTAAGGCAATTTTTTGAATGGGAAAACAAGGGGATTCTGTTGGCGGTAAACTTAGGCGTTGAGTGGATGTATCAAATTTTATGTCTGGCTGAGATTGTAAGGCTGAATCTAATTGTTTTTGGCGTGCTTGTTGCCGCTGTTCATTTTGTTGTTCAATCTGCTGAATCGTTTCTTGTTGTGCATAAATAGGGTGAGAAAAGAAAAACGTAAGAATGAAGAAAAGCCATTTTCTATTGTACGTTAACATAAAAATGCCTTAAAACAAGAGGGGATAGGGGTAATGTATATCAAGGTGACGAGGACTGTCAAGTATGCAAGTTTGATTTTTCTTAATAAAAATGCCAGTTGATTTGTGAGCTTAGAAATAGACGTTGACACAAATTTTGTTATTGTCTCGAGGTTCTTGTTGAAAATGAGAGACAATGCGAAAAAAACTGTGAACTATCTCTCATTTTTACTATTTCTTTCTTTATTTTTCAAAGATTTTACGACATGATCGACACGAAGATTTTTCCCTTTTAGCGAACCATGAACAACGAACAATTTACACGCCTTGCTTATATTATTCTAATGGGCTTTGGTTTCCCCATTATGCGGTTTATGAGCATTCATTTTGAAACCTTAAATAATAATGCCGTCAGATTCTTATCAGGTGGATTATTTTTCGTATTGATTTGTTTGGTAAAATTTAGACAAGAACTGAAAAAAATATGGGTAGAGCCGAAGATTATTGTCAGTCTATTGCTATTAGCGGTATTTATGACGGGTAATATGTATTTTTTTATTAATGGACTAAAATACACCTCCGCTTTAGCTGGCAGTATTTTTGGTATTTTAGCGATGCCATTAGCCATTATTATGGCGGCCATTTTCTTTCAAGATGAACGCCAACGAGCTAAACAAAAACGCTTTTATGTCGGCAGTCTGATAGCGATTATAGGTTCGCTAATCTTTGTTTTTTATAGTAATAAAAATGCACAAAACAGCGATTTTCTACTCGGTTCACTGTTTTTAGCCACCGCTATTTTTATTCAATCTATTCAAAATTTGTTGGTAAAACAGGTGGCAAGAAAATTGCACGCTATTGTGATTAGTGCCTCCACCGCCACCCTTTCAGGATTACTTTATCTTATGCTTGCCATTCATACCAATAGCATTGAACAACTGCAACAGGTCAATAAAGGGCTATTAATTGGCTTAAGTTTGGCTGGGATTTATGGCATGCTGACAGGCATGTTAATGGCATTTTATATCGTACAAAAACAAGGGGTGGTGGTGTTTAATATTATTCAATTAATCATTCCCCTTTCCACCTCAGTTATTGGCTATTTCACTTTGGGTGAAAAGATTAATCTATATCAAGGAATGGGCGGAATAATCGTGATTTTAGGTTGTATTTTAGCCTTGAAAAAGATAGGCTAAATAATTAACAACCATGTTAATGATTATTTTAATAAAAATAAGGAGATACTATGACAACAATTTTTAATCTTGCACAAAACTGGTTAGCACAAGATCCTGACGCTGAAACCAAAGCAGAATTAACGCAATTAATTGAACAAGCACAAGCTGGTGATAAGGCTACCACAGATGAACTTAACGCTCGTTTTGACGGCCGTTTGCAATTTGGCACAGCAGGCTTACGTGGCCGTTTACAAGCCGGCTCAATGGGTATGAACCGTGTTCTCGTGGCTCAAGCTGCTGGCGGTTTAGCCAAATTTATTCAAGGTTATGATGAAAAGCCCTCCATCGTTTTAGGTTATGACGGTCGAAAAAATTCGGATGTGTTCGCTAAAGATACAGCTGAAATCATGGCAGGTGCAGGAATTAAAACCTATTTATTACCGCGTAAATTGCCAACCCCAGTGTTAGCCTACGCTATCCAACATTTTGACACCACCGCAGGTGTAATGGTGACTGCCAGTCATAATCCACCAGAAGATAATGGCTATAAAGTGTATTTAGGTAAAGCAAATGGTGGGGGTCAAATTGTTTCACCTGCTGATAAACAAATTGCTGCCTTAATTGATGAAGTCGCCCTTGGCAATATTCAAGATTTACCACGCAGCCAAGATTACATTGTATTAGATGATGACGTTGTCAACGCTTATATTGAAAAAACCGCAAGCCTAGCCAAACAGCCAAAAGCCGAGATTAACTATGTTTACACGGCGATGCACGGTGTGGGTTATGAAGTGTTAAGCAAAACCCTAAGCAAAGCAGGCTTACCACAACCCCATTTAGTCACTGAACAAATTCAACCCGATGGCGCATTCCCAACGGTGAATTTCCCTAACCCCGAAGAAAAAGGGGCATTAGATTTAGCCTTTAAATTAGCCAAAGCGAAAAATGCCGAATTTATTTTAGCTAACGACCCAGACGCAGACCGCTTAGCTGTGGCAATGCCTGATGCTCAAGGTAACTGGAAAGCCTTGCATGGTAATGTGATCGGTTGTTTATTGGGTTGGTATTTAGCCCAGCAAAATCAAGGAAAACAAGGCGTTCTAGCTTGTTCTTTAGTCTCATCGCCAGCGTTAGCAGAAATTGCGAAAAAATACGGTTTCCAATCGGAAGAAACCTTAACAGGGTTCAAATATATTGGCAAAGTACAAGGCTTATTATTCGGTTTTGAAGAAGCCATAGGCTATTTAGTTGACCCCGATAAAGTGCGTGATAAAGACGGTATTTCTGCGGCTATTGTGTTCCTTGATCTCATTTGCTATTTAAAACAACAAGGCAAAACCCTTGCTGATTATATCGCAGAATTCACCCAAGAATTTGGTGCCTATGTCAGTGGTCAAATTTCTATTCGTGTCAGCTATTTAAGCAAAATCGGCGAATTAATGACCGCACTTCGCCAAAATCCACCAAGTGAAATTGGCGGACATGCGGTTGTTCAATTTATCGACCACCTAAAAACCGAACGCCAAAGTGATATTTTAGTCTTTATTCAAGATAACGGCAGTCGCTTAATTGTTCGTCCATCAGGTACCGAACCAAAAATCAAATTCTATTTAGATGCCAAAGGTGTTGATGCAGAAAATGCAGATCAGGTGTTAAAAGATTTTGATAACGCCGTGCGTGCCATGTTGCGTGATGATAAGTATGGTGGGCAAGATTGTTAGATTGTTGATGGCTTAAAAGAATAAGCGACATAATATTTATGGGTTATGTCGCTTAATACTTTATATTCCCTATTTAGCAATACTTCATAAGTAACAACCAATTCAAACCGCAAAATATTGTTAAAAAATACCGCACTTTGTTTAATTTTACTCCATTTCCTCTTTTCACTCCATTTTTCCCTTTACTTTTGACTTAAATTAAATAAAAATAATTTCTATTATAAATTAACAAAATGGAAGTATTATGATGAAAACACAACATCTTTTTAACAAAAAGCCACTTGCTCTTTTTGTGACCAGTTTAGTGGCAACTGGACTCAGTTCAATTGTTTATGCACAAACCACACAGTTAGATCAAATAACCGTCGCAGAACAAGTAGAAACAAACACGCAAGGAAAAATTTCTCAACAACAAATTCAACGCAAACAAGCTCAAAATATTAAGGATGTGTTTGCTCAATCCCTTGATGTGAGCGTGACGGATTTACAAAGTACTCGTTCAGGTAATAATGGTATTAATGTGCGTGGTTTACAAGATAACCGTGTGGAAAATACCATTGACGGTATTGAATTGCCTGAAGCACAAGAAGCGAAACATTTTATTTCCTATGGTATGGAATTTGGCCGTGGGGATTATATTGAACCTACCGCATTAAAAAGTGCAGAAGTAAGTTATGTGGGATCAGAACGTAGTCTTTCCAGTAGTGTGAACTTTACAACCCTTGAACCCACTGATTTATTGAAAGGCAGAAATGCTGGTGGGTTTGTCGCCACAGGTTATGACAGCCGAAATAATGGTATTTATGGCTCATTGGGCGGAGCAGTAGCGGCTGGGCATTATCAAGGTATGGTAATGACCACTTTGCGTAAAGGTCATGAAAATGAAAATCAGGGTGATGTAGGGGGAATTGGTACAACAAGAACCGAAGCTGATCCAGCTAAAACACACAATGTTTATATTTTAACTAAACACAATTATCAGCTAGATGATAAAAACCAGTTGAAATTTGCCTTTGAAAGCCAATCTAAAAAGACCGAAACAGATTTACTCTCTAAAACAGGGGCTAGTATTGACCGTGGAACAGGTATTCAAACATCAGGGGATAGTACCGATAAAGTGAAACGTCACCGTTTTTCTTTAGGGCATCGTTATAACAGCCAAGACGGATTTATTCAAAGTGCAGATACGCACGTTTATTTCCAAAATGCACGTACGGAGAATGAGCGTTTACGTCAGTCTGCCACCAATTATCGTCATGAAACATCGGAAAATAAAGTCAAAACATGGGGATTGAGTTCGGATTTAACCAGTGTAATTAATTCTTCTGTACCACAATTATTACGTTATGGTGTGAGTTATACGCATTATGATATAAGCAATTACTTATACTTAGATCGTCCTGCTTATGGTGGTGTAGCCAATGAAAAACCAAGTGCAGACGCAAAACAGGATAAATTTATCGCTTATTTGGAAGATCAAATTAGTTTAGGAAATGTGTTGATTACGCCACATGTTGGTGTGGTTCATTATCGAGTGAACCCATCAATGGCTGGTGATTATGTGCAAGCAGGATCAAGAGATGTTGCTGTTACAAAACAACATGAAACTAAATTTACCCCTAAATTGGGAATTGAATGGTTGGTTGCACCTGAATTTACCCCATTTTTCCAATATTCTCGAGGGGTAAAAACGCCATCTACTCAACAATTAACCTCTTCTTTTGGTGAAACAGGAAGTTATTATATTCCTAATGTCGGTGTACGAACCTATGAAGTGGCAGTGGTAGGAAATCCAAACTTGAAATCTGAAACAGCGGACAATTTTGAACTGGGTTTTAAAGGTAATACGGAAAGTTTAACATACCGTGTTTCAGGTTATTACAATCGCTATAAAAACTTTATTGATTGGCAAGATTTAACAACTCAATTATCAGGTTATACCCAATTTATGCAATATCAAAATTTAGATAAAGCGAAAATTTATGGTTTAACAGCGGAAGCGAAATGGCATTTCTACGGTGATTTTTATAGCACAGCAGGGGTAGCCTATGCTCGTGGTAAAGCCACTAATAATGGTGTAAAAACCCCGATTAACAGTATTCAACCAATGAAAACAAAATTAGGTTTAGGTTATGATAGTGAACAATTTGGGGCAGATTTAACTTGGACATATAACCGTGCTAAATCAGATAAGGACATTGTGAATGCGATGTATAATCCAACAGGTGGTTATTCCGTATTTGATTTGGGTGTTTATTGGAAACCTGTAAAAGACTTAACCTTAACGGCAAATGTAAACAACTTGTTTGATAAAAAATATTGGAACTGGAACGATATTTCTTATCTTGCCTTGTTGAAAGACGGCAGTACAGCAGGTAGCCCACCGATTGGGATTGATGCCACTAATGCTGATCGTTATACCGCATCAGGTCGAAATTTCAACGTTGGATTACGTTATGAATTTTAATTAGCTTATTATTTAACTGACTCTAATCCCATTTTGCTTAAATAGCGAGATGGGATTTTGTTTTAAAAAAACACAATCTGGATAAAAAACTGTGATCAATCTAACAAAATTTTGATCTTGTCCGATTTTTACTGCGTAATTGATTGCAATAAAAGCCTTTATAGGTGATAATTCAGGAGCTTTCAGGCGTTTGTCTGTTTGAATATTTTTTAGACTTTACTGGGCGTAAATAATGTCGGCTGTGTTACAACAAGCTCAAAATTTGTATAAAAAAGTATATATTGCAGAATTAACCGTGCTTATTATTGCTTTTTTGCTGTTATGTTATTTTGATAAACCGATGGCTTACGCATTTAGTTTCGGCTATTTGGTTGTTTTGATACCCAGTTTTGTGGTGATGTTTTTGGCGTTATCTTATGCCAAAAACAACAACAAACCCATAAAAACAACCTTATTTTATAGCCTTGAAGCCATAAAATTCTTGTTTGTTATGCTTTTAATCGTTATATCAATCAAGTATTTAATAACCAATAATCAGTTTACTTTTTTTGTCGGCTTTTTTGTGGCTATTCTCTTAAATAGTCTGCTGCCTTTGGTTTTGAATATATTTAAACAACGTCATTGATCATTTACAGAAAGGTTTTATTGATATGTCAAATTTAACTACTGCTGATTATATTAGTCACCATTTAAGTTTCCTTTCATCTGGGGACGGTTTTTGGGCGGTGCATTTAGATACGCTGCTTTTCTCACTTATTTCGGGTGCGATTTTCCTGTTTGTTTTTTCAAAAGTTGCGAAAAAAGCTACCACAGGCGTGCCGGGTAAACTACAATGTTTTGTGGAAATTGTGATTGAGTGGGTGGACGGTTTAGTCAAAGATAATTTTCATGGCCCACGTAATGCCATTGCCCCACTCGCCTTAACCATTTTCTGTTGGGTATTCATCATGAATGCCATTGACTTAATTCCAGTGGATTTTCTACCGCAGTTTGCTAATTTAGTCGGTGTTCATCATTTACGTGCTGTACCCACTGCAGATATTAGTGCCACTTTGGGGATGTCAATTTGTGTATTCTGTTTAATCCTATTTTATACTGTGAAATCAAAAGGTTTCAATGGGTTAGTCAAGGAATATACACTCCACCCTTTCAATCATTGGGCATTTATTCCGGTTAACTTTATTCTTGAAACCGTTACCTTATTAGCTAAACCGATTTCTTTAGCTTTCCGTTTGTTTGGTAACATGTATGCCGGTGAATTGATCTTTATTTTGATTGCCGTGATGTATATGGCAGATAATTTTGCCTTACAAGCATTAGGCATCCCATTACATTTAGTGTGGGCGATTTTTCATATATTGGTGATTACTTTACAAGCATTCATCTTTATGATGTTAACGATTGTTTATTTGAGTATTGCTTATAATAAAGCGGATCATTAAACGGAAATTTCTTTTTAACTTAACCTAGCCCTCGGGCTTATTTATCAATCTTTTAATGGAGAACATTATGGAATCTGTAATTACAGCAACAATCATTGGTGCATCAATCTTATTAGCCTTTGCTGCACTAGGTACAGCTATTGGCTTTGCGATTTTAGGCGGTAAATTCTTAGAATCTTCTGCTCGTCAGCCTGAATTAGCCAGCAGCTTACAAACGAAAATGTTTATCGTTGCCGGTCTTTTAGATGCGATCGCAATGATTGCTGTGGGTATTTCATTACTTTTCATCTTCGCAAACCCGTTCATTGATTTATTAAAATAAGTCGGGCTTGAAATTTAGGGTTATTTCGGATTTTGACGAAATAACGTAACCGACTTTTTTGTAGGAGGGCGTTGTGAATTTAAATGCAACATTAATTGGTCAACTTATTGCGTTCGCACTTTTTGTGATGTTCTGCATGAAATATGTTTGGCCACCGCTCATTAAAGCGATTGAAGATCGTCAGGCGAATATTGCTAATGCGTTAGCGTCTGCCGAAGCGGCTAAAAAAGAGCAAGCCGATACGAAAGTATTAGCGGAAGAAGAAATTTCTAAAGCAAAATTACAAGCACAAGAAATTATCGATTTAGCCAATAAACGCCGTAATGAAGTGCTAGAAGAAGTGAAAGCAGAAGCGGAAACTTTGAAAGCCAAAATTATTGAACAAGGTTATGCAGAAGTTGAATCTGAACGTAAACGTGTGCAAGAAGAATTACGTGTGAAAGTGGCTTCACTTGCGATTGCAGGTGCAGAGAAAATTGTGGGTCGTACCATTGATGAAGCGGCCAACAGTGACATTATTGATAAGTTAGTTGCAGAATTATAGGAAGGTTGAGCTTATGTCAGAATTAACTACGATAGCTCGCCCTTATGCCAAAGCAGCATTTGATTTTGCCGTTGAACAGTCAGCGACCGATAAAAGTGCGGTGCAAAAATGGGCAGAAATGCTCGGTTTTGCGGCACAGGTGGCTGAAAATGAACAGGTGCAATCTTTTTTAAGCAGTTCTTTTTCTGCCAAAAAAGTGGCTGATACGGTGATTTCAATTTGTGGCGAACAACTTGATCAATATGGGCAAAATCTGATTCGGTTAATGGCTGAAAATAAGCGATTAACGGCACTTCCAGCCGTATTTGATGAATTTCAACATTATGTGGAAGAACATAATGCAACCACGGAAGTTCAAGCCATTTCGGCTCAACCATTAAGTGCAACGCAACAACAAAAAATTGTCGCCGCAATGGAAAAAAGACTGGCTCGTAAAGTGAAATTAAATTGCAGTGTGGATAGCTCACTGATTGCAGGGGTTATCATTCGTACTGACGATTTTGTGATTGACGGTTCAAGTCGTGGTCAGCTAGATCGTTTAGCTAACGAATTGCAATGATAAGAGGAATTCAAAATGCAACTAAATTCAACAGAAATTAGTGAATTGATTAAAAAACGTATTGCCCAATTTGATGTGGTTAGCGAGGCTCGCAACACTGGGACAATCGTTTCCGTGAGTGATGGGATTATCCGTATTCACGGTTTAAGTGATGTAATGCAAGGTGAGATGATTGCCTTACCTGATAACCGTTTTGCGATGGCATTAAACTTGGAACGTGATTCCGTTGGTGCGGTGGTGATGGGGCCTTATGCGGATTTAGCCGAAGGCGTGGAAGTGCAATGTACTGGCCGTATCCTTGAAGTACCCGTAGGTCGTGGTTTATTAGGCCGTGTGGTCAACACCTTAGGTGAACCGATTGATGGTAAAGGTGAAATCGAAAATGACGGTTTCTCACCAGTAGAAGTGATTGCACCGGGTGTTATCGACCGCCAATCCGTGGATCAACCTGTTCAAACCGGTTATAAAGCGGTGGACTCCATGGTACCAATCGGTCGTGGTCAACGTGAGTTGATTATCGGCGACCGTCAAACAGGTAAAACCGCCTTAGCCATTGATGCGATCATTAACCAACGTGATTCTGGTATTAAATGTATCTATGTGGCCATTGGTCAAAAAGCATCAACCATTGCTAACGTAGTGCGTAAATTAGAAGAACATGGTGCGTTAGCTAACACTATCGTGGTGGTTGCATCCGCTTCAGAATCTGCGGCGTTACAATATTTAGCCCCTTATGCGGGTTGTGCCATGGGGGAATATTTCCGTGATCGCGGTGAAGATGCGTTAATCATCTATGATGATTTATCCAAACAAGCGGTCGCCTATCGTCAAATTTCGTTATTACTTCGTCGTCCACCGGGTCGTGAAGCCTATCCGGGTGATGTGTTCTATTTGCACAGCCGTTTATTAGAGCGTGCATCTCGTGTTAATGCCGATTATGTAGAACGTTTCACTAAAGGCGAAGTAAAAGGAAAAACCGGTTCTTTAACCGCACTTCCTATCATTGAAACCCAAGCAGGGGACGTGTCAGCGTTCGTACCAACTAACGTGATTTCCATTACCGATGGTCAGATTTTCTTAGAATCTAACTTGTTTAACTCAGGTATTCGCCCTGCGGTCAACCCAGGTATTTCGGTTTCTCGTGTGGGTGGTGCAGCACAAACCAAAGTGGTGAAAAAATTGGCTGGGGGTATTCGTACCGCACTAGCACAATACCGTGAATTAGCGGCGTTTGCACAGTTTGCATCAGATTTAGATGATGCTACTCGTAAACAATTATCCCACGGTGAAAAAGTCACTGAATTATTGAAACAAAAACAATATGCACCGTTAAGCGTAGCGGAACAAGCATTAGTGTTATTTGCCGTTGAATTTGGTTATTTAGAAGATGTGGAACTCAATAAAATTGCCAGTTTTGAAACCGCACTTTTAGATTATGCTCATCGTCAATATGCCGACTTTATGCAAGAGTTGAATAAATCAGGCAACTATAATGATGAAATTAAAGACCAGTTAAAAGGCATTTTAGATAGTTTCAAAGCAAATAATGCGTGGTAATAGCTTAAAGACGGAAACGGAGAATTAACATGGCTGGTGGAAAAGAGATAAAAACCAAAATTGCCAGTGTACAAAGTACACAAAAAATTACCAAGGCAATGGAAATGGTCGCCACATCGAAAATGCGTAAAACGCAAGATCGGATGGCAGCATCTCGCCCTTATTCTGAAACCATTAGAAATGTTATCAGTCACGTGTCTAAAGCAACCGTTGGTTATAAACACCCTTTCTTAAGTCAGCGTGACA
Organism: Lonepinella sp. BR2357; assembly: GCF_051851525.1. Taxonomy (NCBI): domain Bacteria; kingdom Pseudomonadati; phylum Pseudomonadota; class Gammaproteobacteria; order Pasteurellales; family Pasteurellaceae; genus Lonepinella; species Lonepinella sp. BR2357. Next base: position 22,365 of record NZ_JBPDVG010000007.1, read on the forward strand.
TTAAGAAAGTCGGTATCCTTGTGATTTCAACTGATCGTGGTATGTGCGGTGGCTTAAATATTAATTTATTTAAGACCGCACTTAACGAAATCAAACAATGGAAAGAAAAAGGCGTGACCGTTGAGCTTGGTTTAATCGGCTCAAAAGGGATTGGCTTTTTCCGTTCTCTTGGGTTGAAAGTGCGAGGACAACATTCTGGTTTGGGCGATAACCCTGTATTAGAAGATTTATTGGGGGTGGTAAACGGTATGATTGATGCTTACCGTAATGGCGAACTTGATGCTATTTATATTGCCTACAATAAGTTTGTTAATACCATGTCGCAAAAACCAGTTTACCAACAGCTTGTGCCATTACCAGAATTAGAAACTGATAAATTAGGCGAAAGACAAAATGTTTGGGATTATATTTACGAACCCGATCCAAAAGTGCTATTAGATAGCTTATTGGTGCGTTATTTAGAATCTCAAGTATATCAAGCAGTGGTTGATAATTTAGCTTCAGAACAAGCGGCTCGAATGGTAGCAATGAAAGCAGCAACAGACAATGCAGGGAATTTAATCAATGACTTGCAGTTGGTGTATAACAAAGCTCGCCAAGCAAGTATCACAAATGAATTAAATGAAATTGTTGCTGGTGCAGCAGCGATTTAATGGAGAACAGGTAATGTCAGCAGGAAAAATTGTACAAATTATCGGTGCGGTAATTGACGTTGAATTCCCACAAGACGGCGTACCAAAGGTTTATGATGCCTTAAAAGTGGAATCAGGTTTAACCCTTGAAGTACAACAACAATTAGGTGGCGGCGTGGTACGTTGTATCGCTCTCGGTTCATCTGATGGTTTAAAACGTGGTTTAAAAGTAGAAAACACAGGTCACCCAATTTCTGTGCCAGTGGGCGTGAAAACCTTAGGACGTATTATGAACGTGCTGGGTGAGCCGATTGATGAAAAAGGTGACATTGGTGCGGAAGAAAACTGGGCCATCCACCGTGCGGCACCAAGTTACGAAGACCAATCTAACAGTACAGAATTGTTAGAAACAGGGATCAAGGTTATCGACTTAATTTGTCCATTCGCTAAGGGTGGTAAAGTGGGTTTATTCGGTGGTGCGGGTGTAGGTAAAACCGTGAATATGATGGAATTAATCCGTAATATTGCGATTGAACACTCAGGTTACTCTGTATTCGCCGGTGTGGGTGAACGGACTCGTGAGGGTAACGACTTCTACCACGAAATGACCGAATCTAACGTATTGGATAAAGTATCCTTGGTTTACGGACAAATGAATGAGCCACCAGGCAACCGTCTGCGTGTGGCATTAACCGGTTTAACCATGGCGGAAAAATTCCGTGATGAAGGACGTGATGTGTTATTCTTCGTGGATAACATCTATCGTTATACCCTTGCAGGGACAGAAGTATCAGCGTTGTTAGGCCGTATGCCATCAGCGGTAGGTTACCAACCAACCTTGGCGGAAGAAATGGGTGTGTTGCAAGAACGTATTACTTCTACCAAAACAGGGTCTATCACCTCTGTGCAAGCGGTGTATGTACCAGCCGATGACTTAACTGACCCATCGCCAGCAACTACGTTCGCTCACTTAGACTCTACCGTGGTATTAAGCCGTAATATTGCCTCTTTAGGTATTTACCCTGCGGTTGACCCATTAGATTCTACTTCTCGCCAATTAGATCCATTAGTGGTCGGTGAAGAACACTACAACGTGGCTCGTGGCGTGCAAGGTATCTTACAACGTTACAAAGAATTGAAAGACATCATTGCCATTTTGGGTATGGACGAACTTTCCGAAGATGATAAATTAGTGGTAGCACGTGCACGTAAAATCGAACGTTTCTTATCACAACCTTTCTTCGTAGCGGAAGTATTTACCGGTTCACCTGGTAAATATGTGTCATTAAAAGATACCATTCGTGGCTTCAAAGGTATTCTTGACGGTGAATACGACCATATTCCAGAACAAGCGTTCTATATGGTGGGTTCAATCGATGAAGTTGTTGAAAAAGCGAAAAATATGTAATCACTTCAACTGATTACCAGATTGAAGGAGATCAAAATGGCAACATTTAACTTAATTATCGTGAGTGCGGAGAAAAAAATCTTCGAAGGTGCGGTAAAAAGCGTTCAAGCAAGTGGGATTGAGGGGGAATTAGGGATTTTAGCCAATCACACTCCTTTAATGACAGCGATTAAACCCGGGATTGTAAAATTCACCCTAGAAAATGATAGCGAAGATGTTATCTATGTGTCTGGGGGATTTTTAGAAGTCCAACCTAATATCGTTACTGTGTTAGCGGATGTCGCTATTCGTGGTGATGAGTTAGACCAAGATCGTATCTTGAATGCGAAACGCAAAGCAGAAGAAAATATTGTGGCAAAATCTGGAGATGCCAACCATGAATTAATGGTCGCTAAGTTATCGCAAGAACTTGCCAAATTACGTGCTTACGAATTAACGGAAAAATTAACGAAAAATGGTCGTTAATTGTTAAGATGATATGAAAAACCGCCTTAGGGCGGTTTTCTTTTTTTCAAAAAATGGTAAATTAAAATAGCATTAATAACAAAGGAGTCGCCATGTTATACCACGCCGTTTTCAGTGACATTGATGGTACTTTATTAAATGACCAACATCAAATCACCCCAAGAACAGAACAGGCAATTAAAGCCGTAATAAAGCAAGGTATTCCTTTTATTCCAGTTTCCGCACGCCCACCCTATGCCATCACGCCTTACATTCATCAATTACAAACCGAGCAAGCCATGATTTGTTATAGCGGCGCATTAATTTTAGATAAAAATTTAACCGCACTTTATAGCGTACTTATTGAGCAAAATGATCTGAGATTACTTAATCAAATTTTAGCGGATTATACCGATTTATCCATTAATCATTATGCTTGGCTAAACTGGTTTAGCAACGATTTAAGCAACCCTTGGACACTGCAAGAAAGCCAAATTACGGGTTTACAAGCAGAATTGGCACCAAAAGATTTAACTGAGGTACATAAAATTTTGGTAATGGGCGACGCCGAAAAGATTCAACGATTAGAACAAAAACTTAAGCAAAATTTCCCGCACTTAAGTATTCATTGTTCCAAACCGGAATACCTTGAAATGATGAACAAAGCCGCCACCAAAGCCAAAGCGATTCAATTTATGGAAAACCAACTTAACGTTACAGCCGAGCAAATCATTGCTTTTGGCGACAATTTTAATGATTTGGATATGTTGCAATATGCAGGATTAAGTGTGGCCATGGGCAATTCACCGGATGAAATCAAACAGGTCGCCAAGCAAGTGACAGCGAATAATAATGAAGATGGGATTGCGTTGGTGTTGGAATCGCAGTTTCCTATAATAGATTAGCATTCAAATACAATAAAGTGCGGTGAAAAAATAAATATTTTTCACCGCACAATTTTATTCCACGACGTTTAAACCACTACTTTCACCCAACGACTTTTGGCAATAATCCCGCTTGAATAAGGAACGGTATAGAGGTAATGATCACGCCCAACAGGGAAACAATAATTAACAGTATATTTCCGCCAAACACACGATAGGGTAAATTCGGGTATTTTTGGCGAGCTTTCCACGTTAATATGGCAGGTAGAACAACCGCGTAAAAGGCGAACATTTGACCGGCATAGCTTAAGGCTAAAATAAAGCCTTGTGGATAAAATAACGCAAATAACATCGGGGGTAAAAATGTGAGTAGACCCAACATAACACGCCCTGCTGAACGATGTAAAGTGCGTTTGAGTAAATCGTGAATACAGTCAAACAACCCTAAAGAGACCCCAAGGAAAGACGTAATTAATGCCAATGCAGAAAAGATTTTAACCGTGTTACTTATGGCCTGACTGCCGGTTATTTCTTTTGTGGCGGTGACCAAGCCATTTAAGGTGGGGTCTTTTTGCAAAATATCTAAGAATAAAGACTGACTTAACACCCCATGGGTGGAAAGTTGCCATAAAATATAAATCACCAGCGTGATAAAAGAACCGGTTAAAATAGCGATTCGCAAGGATTTAACATTTCCACCTAAATAGGCATTTAAGCTAGGAATAGAGCCGTGAAAACCAAAAGCCGTGAAAAATACGGGGCTAGCAGAAATTAATAAGGCATTATCAATGGGCATGGCCATTAAGTTATCGACGCTTATTTTCGGCGACATTAACACGAGTACAAACACTAATGCAGCGACCATAATATAAAAAAGTAAGCGGTTAATTACATCAACACTTCGGGTGCCAATAACAACAAACGCTCCAAAAATGAGAGTAAATAGCACAATGGATATTTTCGACGTGGTTTCGCTATCACTGATTTGTGTAAGAAGAGAAGCTAAAATATTCCCCCCGCCAGTGACATAAGCGGCTAATAACGCATAGAGGAAAATCATTAAAATCGCCGTAGAAATAACTCGTCCCGCTTTACCAAAATACTGAGCGGACAAGGTTCCAATACCGGCGTCGGGTTCGGCGGTTTGGTAAATTTCGACAAACAATAACGCACTATATGTGAGTAGAAACCATAATATCCCTAATAATACAAAGGTAAAGGTAAAACCGATACCCGCGGAAGTTAATGGCATGGCCAACATGCCTGCACCAATCATGGTGCCAGAAACCAGTAAGGTACTGCCGAGCGTTTTATTCATCATGATGTTCCTTTTGTTTTTATAGGCTTTTTAGTATAGCAAAAGCCTATTGTAAATAAAATGTTTATACAAAATAAGCATATAGAAAATGTGGGAAATAAAGTGAAAGGCAAAAGCAAAAAAAGTGCGGTGAAAAACACTGCACTTTTTCGTGAGAAATAAATATCTAAAATGTTTTTTCAAACAACAGATAGAATCTATTTTTTCGGCTTTGATATAAATCAGTTAAATTGGAATTAATACGTTGATGGTGATAGCTGATTTTTGGGGTAATCCCCCAAAAATGTAGATTTCTATGCCATAAGGTTGCATTAATATTCAACTCTTTATCTTGCCGTTGTTGTTGAAATATCCCATTTTTATCTAAAAAATCTCGCTTGCCGTAACTCACTTGCAAACGGCTAGAAATACCTGCCCACCATTCTTGCCCCCAACCTAATCGCCCTGTATAGCGGTTTGAACTTAGGCTACGATCTAGGGTATTTTCTCGTAAATAATCCACACCCACATAAAAATAAGTTTTCGCATTGAGCAAATAAACCAAGGTTGCCGATTCTAGCCAAGTATTACCATTTAATCGAATATTATCTGGGCGATAGCGTAATTTTTCCCATTCACTAGCTAAGGAAATTTGCCATTTTGCATTGATCCAATGGTCAAACTCTAGGCGTAAGCCATAGCCTTTATTATAACGATGTCCACCAACCCAGCGTCTTTCATAAAAAGGAGTGAGAGAAAAACGGCTTTGTGCATTTTGATATTGATAGCCAAGGGCGGAACGGTTATTAATATCATCATAAGGATGATTATCCCAATAATTTTTGTCGTAAAAATCATTTTCCAACAAGACATAATGTGATCCTGCAATATTCCACGTTTTCTCAAGATTGAGATGATAACTCACCCCATGAGCTTTTTGTGGCAAGGAGTCAGGATCTTTGCTAAACACTACATTGCCAACCCGAATGACAGGCGAAGAAGAAGCACTATTGACATTGCTTTCACGCAAATAATTCGCTCCAAAATTTACTCGCCAACCACCTCGTTGTTGAATAGCAGATAAATATTGCTCGATCATTTTAGTAATATAATCAGGCGGATTTTCCCCCTGAATCTTGCGAAACTGATCCGCAGCCGCTTCATCTTGTCTATCTTCAAACAACACTTGAGCCAACCGAAAACGTACCGGCAAATAATTGGGATTTTTAGCTATAATATTTCGTAATAGGCTGATCGATAAAGAAAATTTTCGCTCTGATTGCAAAATTACCGCATAGGCATAATCAATCAATATTTGATCAGGTTCAGGTGTTTTGCGATATATTATTAGCAATTCGGGGACCAGCTCCAGTTGATTATTGGAAATCACTTGATTGAGCAAACGGCGAGCCAATTCAGGATTTGCCAATAAATCTGCTTCGCTTACTGCTTGGATTTTCTCCTCTGTTTCAACTGGCGAAAGGGATTGTGCTAATCGGGTTTGTGCCAGTTTTGGTGTGGCTACTTGAATATTGAGATCTTTAGGCTCACTTTCTGCCCAGAGTAAAGGGCTAATTATATATAAAAGAGTACAGGGTAATAGTCTATTTTTCATTGAGTTATCTCATTGTAAACGGCGAAAAAGAAAACCCACAAAAGACTATAAATCTTATGTGGGTTTTAGTATGATTATTTATTGGTAGTTTCCTTATTCTCTATTCTTTTACCACCGAAAGACATAGCAGCTTCACCGACGCCTCCTGTATGGGATATTCCAGGTTCTTCCATTCGTCCAACAACTTCCTCTGCATTAGGTCCACTAAATACCCCTTCAAATTTAGTATATTGTCCCACCTCATCATTTGGTTTAATTCTATAACTTACATAAGAATTATTACCATAATTAGTTTTATTATAAGACTTATAACTACTTTTATCATCTACATTTCCACTCATAATTAAATTGTTATTTTTATCTACTTTTATATCACCATTTAGTGTCAGATAGATATTGGCATGTTCTAATTCTTTTTGTGTATCAATAGATTTAGCATTAATCACATAACCTAATACTTTATTTTTATCAAAATCAGCGATAAGACTAAAATTTGCAATATAATTACTTCTTCTAACATATCCTTTTAGAGGGGATGTATCATCATAAACATATTCTGGTATTGTCCCAATAGCATTGCCTTTATATGTTGCAGTAATATGAGAATTAACAATATCTGCATTAGCTTTTGTTGGCTGAGCTATATATACACCATGTGATTTATAAATAATATGTGATTCATCTCTAGACAATAAATTAGTTTGACCAAAAGAAGATGTGAAAACAGCATAACTAGAATATTGTTGATCCTTATCATTTACATTGTAATAAGCAGGTTTTACAACATATTTTCCCATTTCTTTAGCTTTATACCCTAAAGCTGTTAGTTTCGTTGTATCTTCATCAATATAAATTTTATCATTATCGTTAAATGAAATAGCGGAACCAGAGGCTTTATAAGAATCCCAATTCCCATATGAATCTTTATATTCTTTTGGTTTCACAGGCAATCCACTCACTACTACATTCGGATGAGCAAGATCTTCTGTTTTACTAAAATAACGCCATGCTTTCGGATCAGACGGATAATTTTTTTCTAACTCTGCCTGATGTTCCGCCAGTTCTTTTTGACGTTGAGCTTCTTCTGCTTCTCGTTGAGCTTGCTCTGCTTGCTCTCTTGCTTTTTGTTCTGCGGCTAAGCGTTCTTGTTCAGCTTTTTCTAAGGCGTTAGCTTTTTCTTCAGCAGCAAGTTTAGCTTGGTTTGCTTTGGCTAATTCAGCTTGTGCGGTTGCCAAGGCTTGTTCTTTCTCCGCAAGTTTTTTACGCAATGTAGCAATTTCACTATCTTTGGCATTAATATCACTTAATGCTTTATTTAACTGCGTTTGCAATTGTGTTTTTTCTTGTGTTAATTGACTCATCTTTTGTTGAGCCGAAGTTAATTCAGTTTGAATTTTGGCTTTTTCAGCATTAGCTGAATTTAACGCTTGTTTCGCTTTTTCCAAATCAGCTTTCGCTTGTTCTGCTTGTGCTGTTGCAATTTGTGCATTTTTCTCTGCTTGCTCTTTGGCTAAAGCACTGGATTGTGCTTGTTTTTGAGCCTCTTGAGCTTGTTGTTTAGCCAATTGCTCTGCTTCTTTGCCTTTTTGTTCAGCCAGTTTCGCTTGTTGAGCTAATTTCTCTGCTTCTACTTGGGCTGCCTTAGCTTGCTCCGCTTGTTCTCGTGCAGTTTGTGCTTCTTTCTCTGCCTGGGCTTTAGCTGCGGCATTTATATCCGCTAATTTTTGAGCTTCTTGAGCTTTTTGTTGAGCCAATTGTTCTGCTTCTTTGGCTTTTTGTTCAGCTAATTTTGCTTGTTGAACGGCTTTTTCAGCCTCCTCTTTAGCAAGATTGGATTGTCCTGATTGAGCCAAGGCTTCGTTTTTAGCTTGGTTGGCTTTTTCCAAAGCTAATTTTGCTTGCTCAGCTTGTTCTCTTGCTGTTTGAGCTTCTTTTTCTGCTTGAACTTTTGCTGTTGCATTGGTTTCAGCTAATTTTTCTGCCTCTTTTGCTTTTTGTTGAGCTAGTTGCTCCGCCTCTTTTGCTTCTTGCTCTGCTTGTTTTGCTTTTTGTTCAGCAAGATGGGCTTGTTGAGCAAGTTTTTCTGCTTCAGCTTGAGCTTGTTGAGATTGGTGAGCTAATTGTTCAGCCTTAGCTTTAGCGTCTAGTGCTTGTTGAGAGGCTTGTTCTGCAAGAGATTGAGCTTGTTTGGCTTGATTAAGTTGATCTTGAACTTGTTGTAATTGAGCGAGAGCTTGATTTTTAGCTTCATTGGCAAGCTCAGCTTGTTGGCGTGCATGTTCAGCTTCTTTTTGAGCTTGTTCAGCATTGTTTGCGTTAGCAAGGGCTAAAGCTCGTGCTTCTGCTTCTTTTTGTAAAGCTAAGGTTTCCGCTTCTCTTGCTTTTTTTTCCGTTTCTTTTGCTTTCTGCTCTGCAATATTGGCTTGCTGAGCTAATTTTTCGGCATTTTCTTGGGCTATTTTTGCTTGTTCTGTTGCCTGTTGAGCTTGTGCTAATTGAGTTTTTAATTTTTCGTTTTCTTGATTTTGTTGGGGTGTTTGTGTGGTGTTGTTATTTCCATTATTACCATCACCGCCACCACTACTACAAGAGACGGCAACAAGAGAAATAAGTAAGGAAAGAGCTGTTGTTTGAACGATCTTTTTCATAGAAACCTCATTGATTGAGCTAAATAATAGACAATCAAGATTGTACAAAAAAAAAACAACTATTCAATTATCACTAAAAATATTTAACAATTTCATTCCATATTATGATCTAGATCTATTTTTTTATATTAATAAATAAATTATAAAGAGATAATTTGGTGGCAAAAAAGTGCGGTGAAAAACACCGCACTTTTTCGTTGAACTTGCAAACTACAAAATAAACCGGCTCAAATCTTCATTATCCACTACATCATTTAATGCGGTAGACACATAATGTTCATCAATCACGATTTTTTCACCAGAACGTTCGCTAGCATCAAAGGAAATGCCGTCCATTAAGCGTTCTAACACGGTATGCAAGCGTCTTGCGCCGATATTTTCGGTTTTTTCATTGACACGGAAAGCGGATTCAGCAATTTTACTGATACCATCTTGGGTAAATTCAATCTCTACCCCTTCGGTTTTCATCAGCTCACGGTATTGTAGTGTTAATGAGGCGTTGGGTTCCGTTAAAATACGCTCAAAATCTTCTTTGGTGAGGGATTTTAATTCTACCCGAATCGGTAAACGACCTTGTAATTCGGGTAATAAATCTGATGGGCGGGCTACTTGGAATGCGCCGGAACAGATAAATAAAATATGGTCGGTTTTTACCATGCCGTGTTTGGTGTTGACCGTTGAACCCTCAATAATCGGCAACAAGTCACGTTGCACCCCCTCACGAGAGACATCACCGCCACTGTATTCGCCTTTTTTACAGATTTTGTCGATTTCATCAATAAACACGATACCATGCTGTTCCACAGCTTCCACCGCTTGCTGTTTTAAATCTTCAGGATTGACTAATTTTGCCGCCTCCTCGTCGATCATCACTTTCAACGCATCTTTGATTTTCATTTTGCGTTTTTTGCTTTTGCTTGGCGACATGCCCTCAAATAAGGATTGTAATTGTGAGGTCATTTCTTCCATACCCGGTGGGGTCATGATTTCCACACTCACAGGGTGAGACACGTCAATTTCGATTTCCCGATCATCTAATTGCCCCTCACGTAATTTTTTACGGAAGATTTGGCGAGTAGCGTCATTATTGCTTTCTTCGGCATTGCCCCATTGATCTTTAGCGGGAGGCAATAACACATCTAAAATGCGATCTTCCGCCGCATCTTGGGCTTTCATTCGATTTTTTTCAACCGCTTGTTGACGCACTAATTTCATCGACATATCGGTGAGATCACGGATAATGGAATCCACTTCTTTACCCACATAGCCAACTTCGGTGAATTTGGTGGCCTCGACTTTAATAAAGGGCGCATTGGCGAGTTTGGCTAAACGGCGAGCGATTTCGGTTTTCCCAACCCCAGTTGGGCCGATCATTAAAATATTTTTCGGGGTCACTTCTTGGCGCAGCGCTTCGGGTAATTGCATGCGACGCCAACGGTTACGCAAGGCAATGGCAACAGCACGCTTGGCGTCACTTTGCCCGATAATATGCGCATCTAATTCTGAAACGATTTCACGAGGGGTCATTGACATAATTATCTTCCTTATACTTCTTCGATTACATGATTGTGGTTGGTGTAAATATCAATATCACCCGCAATATTTAACGCTTGTTTGACGATTTCGGCGGCGGTTAAATGGTTCTCTGTGCGAAGTAGGGCTAAGGCAGCCGATTTCGCATAGTTACCCCCCGATCCAATGGCCAACACATCAAATTCAGGTTCAATCACATCACCACTGCCTGAAACTAATAAAAATTCGTTTTCGTTGGCCACAATCATCATGGCCTCTAAACGGCGAAGTGATCGTTCAGTACGCCATTCTTTGGCTAATTCCACCGCACTTTTGACTAAATGCCCTTGGTGGAGTTCGAGTTTTTTCTCAAATAAATCCCGCAAAATAAAGGCATCCGCAGTAGAACCCGCAAAGCCAGTGACCACTTTGTCTTTATATAAACGGCGCACTTTCCGCACCGTGCCTTTCTCGACGCAATTCCCTAAGGTGGCTTGCCCGTCCCCACCAATGGCGACTTTACCGTCTTTGCGTACACATACTATGGTTGTCATTTTTTGATCCTTTTTAGACTAAATTACGGTATAAATGGGGTTAAATAGGACGATTTCAAGGCAATGTTTAATAAAAATACCGCACTTTTTTATTGCCATGATCTTTGTATATTACTTTAGTGAATTGCGTTAAAATTTGATATCATAAGCCAGATAGACAGAATAAAGGAAAGACTATGATCCGAATTGGACAAGGGTTTGATGTACATGCGTTTGGGCAAGATCGCCCATTGGTGATTGGTGGGGTCATCGTGCCTTATCATACAGGATTTATTGCGCACAGCGACGGCGATGTGGCTTTGCATGCGTTAACCGATGCCTTATTGGGGGCTGTGGCGTTGGGCGATATTGGTAAATTATTTCCCGATACGGATAGGCAATTTAAGGATATTGATAGCCGTATTTTGTTGCGTGAGGCCTTTTCTCAAGTGCAGCAAAAGGGCTATAAAATTGGCAATGTCGATGTCACCATTATTGCCCAAGCGCCGAAAATGCGTCCACATATTGATGCGATGCGAGCGGTGATTGCCGCCGATTTGCAATGTACCATTGAACAAGTGAATGTGAAAGCCACTACCACGGAAAAGCTAGGTTTTACTGGACGTGGCGAGGGCATTGCGAGCGAAGCTGTGGCGTTATTGGTAAAAACAGTATGTTAGATTTAGCCTATTTACAAACTCGCCCAAAACAAACCGCACTTTTAAAGGCAGAATATGCAGATTTTGTGGTTAAAGAACGGTTAGGCTATGAAATGTCAGGTGAGGGTGAATTTGTGGCAGTGAAAATCCGTAAAACCAATGCGAACACGCTCTTTGTGGGCGAAAAATTGGCCGCCTTTTGCGGTGTGCCCGTTCGCAATATGAGTTATGCGGGTTTAAAAGATCGCCATGCGGTGACAGAACAATGGTTCAGCATCCAATTACCCGGCAAGCCTACTCCTGATTTTAATCAATTTAAACTCGATGGGGTAGATATTTTAGCGGTGACTCGTCATAACCGCAAAATTCGTATTGGTAGCCTAGATGGCAATGAATTTGAGATTTTACTACGTGATGCAGTGGAAACCGACGAGCTAAAAGTGCGGTTAAAAAATTTGCAGATATTGGGCTTTCCCAATTATTTTATGGAACAACGTTTTGGACGAGATGGCCATAATTTAACCCAAGCCATGGCGTGGGCAAAAGGGGAAATTCAAGTGAAAGATCGTAAAAAACGCAGTTTTTATTTATCTGCGGCACGCAGTGAAATTTTTAATCTTGTGGTGTCAAAACGGATTGAAATGGGATTGGCTCACCAAGTGTTAGCACATGATATTGTGCAATTAAGCGGTTCACACAGTTGGTTTGTGGCAGATGAAAACGAAGATCTCAATCAGCTACAAATGCGGTTAGAAAATCGGGATATTTTATTAACCGCACCGTTAATCGGTGACAACCAACCATCCGCTTGTGAATTAGAAAATGCAGTGGTGGCAGAGCATCAGGCATTGCACCAATTAATGCAGCAAGAACGCTTAAAATCCGCACGCCGTCCCCTGTTAATGCAAGCCGAAAATTTGTCTTGGCAGTTTGTCGATGAGGGATTAAAACTGGCCTTTTATTTACCATCTGGCAGCTACGCTACGGCATTGGTGCGAGAATTGGTTTTAACCGAATAAAAATAGGAAAGCAAAATGAATATATTATTATCTAACGATGACGGCTACCATGCCGAGGGCATTCAAATTTTAGCCGCACATTTGCGCAAATTTGCTAATGTGATTATCGTGGCGCCCGATCGTAATCGCAGTGCCGCCTCCAATTCCTTAACCTTAGTGGAGCCATTGCGCCCTCGCAAATTAGACAATGGCGATTATTGCATTAACGGCACACCAGCGGACTGCGTGCATTTAGCGCTCAATGGATTTTTATCGGGAAAAATTGATTTGGTGGTGTCTGGCATTAATGCGGGCGCCAATTTGGGTGATGATACTCTGTATTCAGGCACGGTAGCGGCTGCTTTTGAGGGGCGTCATTTAGGATTGCCTGCGATTGCAGTTTCCTTAGATGGGCGTCAGCATTATGAAACGGCGGCGAGAGTGGTATGTGATTTAGTGCCTCGTTTACATGGTAATTTGCTTAAAAGCCGTGAAATTATCAATATTAATGTGCCAGATGTACTTTATGATGATTTAAAAGGTGTGCAAGTTTGCCGCTTAGGAAATCGCTTATCTGCGGCTGAAATCATTAAACAACAAGATCCCCGTAATGAAGTGATTTATTGGATTGGCCCTGCGGGTTTGCCTGATGACGCAAGCGAGGGAACGGATTTTTATGCCGTGCAACAAGGCTATGTGGCGATGACGCCAATTCAGCCAGATATGACTGCACATCATTCAATCAGCGCTTTACAAAATTGGCTAGACAGTGAATAATAGTGGCTTTATTTGTGGTTTTAATAGGATAGAAAATTGAAAATTTTTGGTGCCATGTATGATAAAACGATGCAATGGTCAAGACATCGTTTTGCGACATTTTGGCTGTGTTTGGTGAGTTTTATTGAGGCGATTTTCTTTCCGATTCCGCCGGATGTGATGTTGATTCCTATGTCAATGTCGAAACCCAAACGTGCATTAACATTCGCATTTTACACCGCACTTGCTTCAGTCGTAGGTGGCATGATTGGATATGCGTTGGGTTATTATGCCTTTGATTGGGTTCAACAATATATTGTTAAATTGGGTTATCAAAGCCAGTGGGATAAAGCCATTTTATGGTTTGAACAATGGGGTATTTTAGTGGTATTTGTGGCGGGTTTTTCGCCTATCCCCTATAAGATTTTTACCATTGCCTCGGGTGTATTGCAAATGGCCTTTTTTCCTTTTGTGCTGACCGCTTTTATTTCTCGTTTTGCCCGCTTTTTGTTGGTGGCGAAATTAGCCGCTTGGGGAGGTGAAAAATTTGCGGCAAAATTACGCCGTTCTATTGAAGTGATTGGTTGGTCGGTGGTAGTATTGGCCGTGATTGCCTATTTGATTTTGAGATAAAAAATGAAAAAAATAATATTTACTTTAGCCATGCTTTGTGGTTTATCCGCTTGTTCTTCCGAGCCAGCGCCGCAAGTTAAAACCGCCGATCCAAATGCGTTACCTGATGGCATTATGCAACCTGTGGTTGGTACAGGCGCTGTTGAGGGAGGTAGTTTTATGCCAGAAATTCAGCCAAGCCAAATGCCATCGAATATGAAATAATCAAGAGATTTTATTATGACTAAACCATTTTTATTACTGCCTTTAACCGCTTTTTTATTGAGCGCTTGCTCAAGTTCAAATCATGCGCCTATTGAAAATGCAACAGGGGAGTTGACACCGGGCGTTATGCAGCCAGTGAGCAGCAATAGTACATGGGAACCACAGGTACAACCGAGTGCTATGCCAGAGAATATGAATAATCAAGTGGTGACTCAAACAGTGGCAAATCAAGCGGGAACTTATGCTAATACCGCAAATACAGCGGTTGTTACAAATACCCCGAGTTTACAGCAAGTTCAGCAAACGGCACAGCCTGTAACAACGACAAAAACAGTTTGTACGCCAGTTAAAGTGACGAAACAGGTGGCTAATTCGGGTAATCAAAGCCAAAATATAGAAATCCCACGCAATAGTGAAACTAACGCACCAGATTACAGCAAAATTGATAAAGGTTTCTACAAAGGAAGCAGTTATACCGTAAAGAAAGGCGATACCATGTTTTTGATCGCTTATATTGCGGGTATGGACGTAAAAGAGTTGGCCAGCCTCAATGGAATGAGCGAACCCTATAAATTAAGCGTAGGGCAAACATTAAAAACCGCTAATGGATCATCAACCAGCACCGTCACAGAAACCAAGCAAGAATGTAAAGAAGTGACCGTCACTACGCAACCAGAAGTAAGCTATACCGCAGCGGCAAATGGTACACAATATGGTTCAGATGGCACCGTGACAGGACCTGTAAAAGCGGCCGTAGGATCGGCAGAACAAGCGGTTACAGGGCCAGTTAAAGCAACGACAGCGACAGCAAGCACAGCGACAACAACCACTGCGGGCGTCGTAGCAGGTACAGCAACCGCTGGTACAGTGGTCGCTAGTGCAGGAGCGGCCTCCACCAGTTCTGCAGTTGCCCCTCAATCCAACATCGCATGGAAATGGCCAACGACTGGTAAAGTGGTGCAAGGTTTCTCTAATGCAGACGGCGGAAATAAAGGTATTGATATTAGCGGTTCAAAAGGTCAAGCTATTTATGCCGCCGCCGCTGGGCGTGTGGTGTATGCAGGTAATGCATTACGTGGTTATGGTAATTTAATTATTATTAAACATAATGATGATTTCTTAAGTGCTTATGCCCACAATGACAGCATTTCGGTCAGCGATCAACAGCAAGTGAAAGCGGGACAACAAATTGCTAAAATGGGGAGTTCTGGCACTAACAGTGTGAAACTTCACTTTGAAATTCGTTACAAAGGTAAATCTGTGGATCCAACACGTTATTTACCAAAACGTTAAAAATAATAATTTTAATCAAGCAGAATGGTTAGCCCATGAAGAAAAATTACTACACATTACTTTCTTTCGCAATTTTGACCGCACTTTATAGTCGCAGTAGCTTGGCGAATATTGATGATTTACGTCAGCGTTGTTTAGCTGGTGTACCGCAAATTTCGGGCGAAGTTGTGCAAGGTGAGCCGAATGATCAGCCAGTTTATATTGAAGCGGATAAGGCGAATATTGTTAATCCAAGCCGAGCGGTTTATAGCGGTGCGGTAGATTTCAAACAAGGTAATCGTCATTTACAAGCAGATGAAGTGGAAGTGACTCAATCGGGAGAGGGGGATAATGCACAGCGTTATGCCTATGTGCGCGGCCAGTTTGATTATAAAGATGATTTAATCAAAATTAACGGTGATGATGCCAAAGTGCATTTAAACAGCAAAGACACCGATATTGCGAATGCCAATTATCAGTTAGTTGGGCGTCAAGGGCGTGGTACAGCCGAAACATCTGAAATGCGAGATGGCTATCGTTTATTAAAAAACGCCACGTTTACTTCTTGTTTGCCTGATGACAACGCATGGCAAGTGGATGCCAGCGAGATGAAGCAACATGTTAAAGAAGAATATGCCGAAATGTGGCATGCTCGCTTTAAAGTGGCCGGTGTACCGATTTTCTATACCCCTTATTTGCAGTTGCCTTTAGGTGATCGTCGCCGTTCAGGTTTATTAATTCCAGATTTCGGTAGTTCGAGCCGTGATGGTTATTGGTATGCTCAACCGCTTTATTGGAATATTGCCCCCAATTATGATGCGACCTTTACGCCAAAATATATGTCACACCGAGGCTGGCAAATGAACGGTGAATTTCGTTATTTAAATGTGTTAGGACAAGGCAAAATTGCGGGCGAATATTTAAATAAAGATCGTTATGATAATTATGCTACCGCCGATAATGACCGTAAACGGCATTTATTTTATTGGGCTCATAATGCAAAATTATGGGATAACTGGCGATTAAATGTGAATTACACCAAGGTCAGTGATAAACGTTATTTCAGTGATTTTGAATCCGAGTATGGAAGCAGTACGGATGGTTATGCCGATCAAACGGTACGTTTGGCCTATTATCAACCGAACTGGAATTTTGCCATTTCAGCCAAACAATTCCAAGTCTTTGATGATGTGAATATTGGGCCATACCGAGCGTTACCACAAATTGATTTTAATTATTATAAAAATGGACTAGCCAAGGGGTTAGCGGATTTCAAATTATTTGCTCAAGCCGTGCATTTTGATAATGACAGTTCAAGCATGCCAACCGCATGGCGTTATCATGTGGAACCGAGTTTAAATGTGCCATTCTCCAATCGTTATGGCAGTTTAAATATTGAAACCAAACTTTATGCCACTCATTACCAGCAAAAAGCAGGAACAGGCGTAGATGCGAATACACAAAGTTCGGTGAATCGTGTGTTACCACAAGTTAAAGTCGATTTACAAACGGTGTTAGCGAGCCAAAAAACCTTATTTAAAGGCTATACACAAACCATTGAGCCACATGTTCAATATTTGTATCGACCTTACAAAGATCAAAGTAATATTGGCTCAAAACAAAACTCCAGTTATTTAGGTTTAGGCTATGATTCAGCCTTGTTACAACAAGATTATTATTCTCTATTCCGTGATCGCCGTTATAGTGGATTAGATAGAATTGCCTCAGCCAATCAATTTACCTTGGGGGGAACCACCCGTTTCTACGATAAAAATGCGCAAGAACGCTTTAATTTATCCTTAGGACAAATTATTTATCTAAATGATTCTCGTATTGACGATAGTACCGAGAACAGTACCACAGGGCGTTCATCTTCTTGGGCATTAGAAAGCAGTTGGAAATTCAATGATAAATGGCATTGGAAAGGCAGTTATCAATATGATACACGTTTAAATGCGACGTCATTAGCAAATTCCACCTTAGAATATAACCCTGAGCGTAATAATTTAGTGCAATTAAATTATCGTTACGCCAGTCAGGAATACATTAATCAGAACTTGACGTCTAGCGTAAACAAATATCACCAAGATATTCAACAAGTCGGCGCAGTAGTTGCTTGGGAAGTCGCAGATAATTGGGCTGTTGTTGGCCGTTATTATCATGATGTGGCGTTAAATAAACCCGTGGAACAATATGCCGGCGTACAATACAACAGCTGTTGTTGGGCTGTGGGTGTGGGGGTTCGCCGTTATTTAGTGAATGAAAGCACAAAACGTCAATATAGTGACGACAAAGATACCCTTTACGATCATAGCATTGGTGTCACCTTTGAATTACGTGGTTTAGGCAGTAATGACCACCGCAGTGGTATTGTGCGAATGTTAGATAAAGGCATGTTGCCTTATATTAAAGCCCCTGATTTATAATCTATTCTGATTTTTTCAGTCAACACCCCCATACAAATTGTATGGGGTGTTTTTTTATGCCGAAATAAGCCATAATAAAGGTAAAAAGTGCGGTGAATTTTAAAGCATAATAAATGAATTGATTTGCTGAAATTTCACCGCACTTTTGTGTAAAATAGCCCAAAACATAATAGAGGAATCCTTATGCCATCTTCTTTTTCCAATATTAAGCGAGTATTACCTTTACTCCCCTTTCTGATACTCCCTCCTCTATTTTGGGCGGGCAATTTCGCCGTGGGGCGAGCAGTGCGAGCAGATATTCCGCCTTATACGCTATCTTTTGGTCGTTGGGTGATTGCGCTAATTGTGTTGTTGCCTTTTATCCTCAAAACGATGCAACAAGATTGGGTGCAATATTGTCAATATTGGAGACGGATTATCATTGTGTCAGTTTTGGGTGTGGCAGCCTTTAATTCATTAGTTTACAAAGGCTTACACAGCACCACAACCACCAATGCGATTTTGCTTAATTCCTGTATTCCGGTGTTAATTATGTTGATTGGCGTGCTGTTTTATCGGCAAAAAATCAAACTGTCGCAAGCGATTGGATTGGTCATTTCTCTGTCTGGTGTCTTAGTGATTGTGTTACAAGGTCAGTGGGCGAATTTTATTGCACTGTCCTTTAATACGGGAGATATTATTGTATTTACTGCCATGATCTGTTGGGCTATTTACACCCTATTGATGAAAGATATCCCCACCAGTATTGACCGAAAAGGGTTAATGGGAGTGCAGATTATGATTGCCGTGCTTTCTTTGTTTCCGTTATTTTTATGGGAACAATTACAAGGCGAGCAAACGATGGTATGGCGCAGTTCGACTTTGTTAGGTTTAGCCTATGTAGGCATATTTCCATCGGTGATTGCATACATTTTATATAGCATGGCAATTCAAAAAGTGGGGCCAGTGATTTCAGGATTATCTATTCATTTAATGCCAGTATTTGGTGTATTGCTTTCGGTATCGCTATTGGGGGAAAGTCTGCATTTGTACCATCTGTGTGGTATCGGATTGATAGCATTAGGATTGGTGTTATCGCAAAAATAACAAAAAAATGACCGCACTTTTCATTAAAAAAGTGGTAAACATTTTAATCTTTTTTGTAGATTGCATTCCTATACAAAGAGGAATATACTTCCCTGACTTGCTTTTAAGTAGGGATACAATGAGCAACCGCAAGAAACGAGACTGCTAGATAATTTAGTCAATTAATTCTTAACTTTATATAATAGGACATCAATGAACTTTGTTTTTGCTGCCGATAACAATTATTTATCCTATTTTGAAACAGCATTAAAATCGGTACTCTGTTATCACGAAAATGTAAATATCTTTTTATTTTACAACGAATCGCTTGATACAGAATTTAGCCAACGCATTGGCTATTATGTAAAAAAAAGAAATGGGCATTTTTTTCATTATCTTTTGTCAGAAAACGAACTAGCAGGAGTAAAAGGCAATGGGCGTTTTACGAATGCTGCCTATGGACGTTATTTTGTGGATCGCTTATTTCCTTATCAAAAAGATAATCGCTGGTGTTATTTGGATGTGGACACCATTGTCAATAGCGACTTGACACATGTTTTTGATTTAATGGAAAATCCTGCAGCACAGCACAGCACAGCACAGCACAGCACAGCACAGCACAGCACAGCACAGCACACAGCATGCCTTACGCCATAGCTGCCGTCAAGGATGCTTTACTTAGGCAACCTGATCACTATTTTAATTCTGGTGTACTGTTTTTCTATTCGGATTTATGGCATTTTAGTTCAGATGATTTTATTCAAGCCACATTGGATAATCCTGAATTTCAATTCAAAGATCAAGATGTACTCAATCTTTTGATTGGTAATCAATATCTTCAATTGGATAAACGCTATAATTACCAACAAGGTTATGCCTATCCAGATATTATTGAATTTAAACAAGGCAAAGAGAAACAATTTATTTTCCCTAAAATCATTCACTATACCGATAATTTAAAACCTTGGCATAGACGCACTAATATCGTTCCTATTTATAAATTTAATAATATTTTGCTGAAAAATTACCAAACTGATTATTTTCATTTTACTAATATCTACGATTTTTATGCGATGTTGCCTTGGAATGAAATTGTGGATATGCCAATAAACCATTTTCAACCAATAGTAAAACAGTTTTATAAACTGAATTTTGATTATGTAGTGCAAGGCGATGCAAAAATTGAATTAGTTGATTAAATAGGGAAAAATGTTAACTCTTCCCACTCGGTGCTCTACCAAAATACCTTTTATATTCCCGACTAAACTGGCTTGGGCTTTCATAACCCACGTTATAAGCAATTTGGGCAATGGAATTTTTGCCTTGCCTAATTTGGTTTTGTGCTTCTGTTAAACGCAGATTTTTTTGATATTGCAAGGGGCTTTGTTGGGTGATTTGGCGAAAATGTTGATAAAACCCTGATTCACTCATTCCGCATAAACTGGCTAATCCGGCAATATTCAACGGTTCACTAAAATGATCATTCAGCCAAGCAGTCGCTTTGCTAATACGCTCGGCGTGGCTGCCTTGTCGGCACAGTTCTCGCAGTTTTTCGCCTTGTGGGCTAGTGAGCAGATAGTAGTAAATTTCCTGCAAATAGAGTGGGGCGAGAATGGCAATTTTTTGTTCAAAACTTGGGGCATAAAGCAAGGCAAGTAAGCGTTCTAGGGCGTTGATGAGTTCTTGATTTGGGTTAAATAGGGTGAGAAAGTCTTTGGGTTGTACGGTATTTTTTAGCGGATTATGCAAGTCTAATTGCCCAGCCACTTTGGCAACCATTGCTAAATCAAATTGTAGCGACAAGGCAAAATAGGGCTTATTCGGCGTGGCGTGTTCCACCGTCATCATCACAGGCGTATTAACAGGGCAAAGGCTCATATTGTCTTGATTAAAACGACTGCACTCATCACCGATACACAACTGGCGTTCGCCCATTAACATTACACATAAACTTGGTTGCTGACGAAAGGCATTGCTAGCGGTCGGGTTGTCTAAATGGTGCAAAAACAAGCCGTCTATCGGTGTTTGCCAAACGCTATTTTTGGGGCAAATGGCAAGTAGGGATTGAATGATTTGAGTAGAAAGCATTTTAAAATCCTTAACGTGGGGTTTGGGATATTGTGCTATGTTTTAGGGGATTAGGCAAGTGTAATAAATAATCAGGCAACATAAAGTTAAAACTCGCAAAAAAAACACCGCACTTTGTAGGATTAGGCAAGGTGCGGTGTTTTTTCTTAGTCTTTTTGCAATTATTTCAACAACGCCACTAAACGCTCGGCGTGTTTTACTGCTTTGGCTTGCACGGCTTTTAAATCGTCTTCGGTATTTACACCGGGAATATACAACATTCCGCCTGAATGCACGATTTCGCCAAATTCTAATCCGCATAAGGCGGCGGTTTGTTTGTAGCCGTAGCTTAATTCTTCAATAGTGTAATTTTGTGCACCGCCGTGTTGGTAGGCTTCTTCCGCCCCTGCGGTGGTGCAAGAAATAATCAATTTTTTGCCTGCTAATTGCGTAGCGGGCCCGTAAGCAAAGCCAAAAGTGAACACGTCCGACAGCCATTTTTGCAAAATCGCAGGCAGGTGATACCAGTGAACGGGGAACTGCCACACAATCACATCGGCTTTTAACAAAGCGGCTTGCTCGGCTTCCACATCAAACTGATAGTTGGGATACAAAGCGGCTAAATGGCGAATGTCGGCAGTGGGCAAGGCTTTTTCTAATTCGCTTAAAATGGTGCGGTTAGCGGCGGATTGATTAAGATCGGGATGACCTGAAATAATGAGAATGTTTGACATTGTGAAGTCCTTTAAGGTTGAAAAATAAACAAGATGGATTATAATGAATGCACTTTCAAAACGGAAGTACTTACATTTTAGTAAGTATGAAAATTTTTAAACAGGTGCAAAATGAACGATATTCAACGCTATTTACAACAACACGGCAGGGGTAATGTCCTGAGCGACAAATGCCCATCGCGGGTGATTTTGGGGCATTTGACCAGCCGTTGGGGCTTGTTGGTGATGTTGGTGCTAGGGCAAGGCACGAAACGGTTTAGCGAACTTCGCCGTGAAGTACAAGGCATTAGCGAGCGAATGTTGGCTCAAACCTTACAGAATTTGGAACAAGACGGAATGTTAATCCGTAAATCCTTTGACACCGTCCCGCCCCACGTTGAATACACGCTCACCGCTTGGGGCGAACAGGCATTTGAGAAAATGGCAGCTTTGGTGGAGTGGTTGGAAACGAGTTTGCCTGAAATGTTGGCGGAGTGATTGTAGGATTAGGTAAAAACGCACGTTGTTAAAATGTGCGGTCTTTTTTTGCTTGGATTTGCAAGTTTATAGAATTAGGCAAACAATCTAACGAAACAGGCTAACCTAAATTTTTATCACGCTCTATAATACACCCATTCCACAGCGGAATATGATATTTACCTTTTAATTTATCGGAGTAACAATATGAAAATTTTTTACAGCACCAGTGCCACAGCGGTTGGCGGTCGTTCAGGTCGTACACAGTTAGATGACGGTTCACTTGGTTTTGATTTAGTATCATTCCAAGAAATAGACAAAAAAGGGGCAAACCCAGAACAGCTTTTTGCAATGGGTTATGCGGCTTGCTTTGACAGTGCGATGAACTTAGTTTCTGGACAATTAGGCATTAAACCGACTTCATCAAAAAGCAAAGTGGGTGTTGGTATCGGTCAAAAAACAGACGGCATATTCTCATTAGATATTGATATTACCATTGAAGTGGCTGGGATCAATGAAGAGCAAGCACGTCAGTTAATTGAACGTACACACCAAGTTTGCCCATATTCAAATGCAATTCGTGGCAACGTAGAAACACGTTTACACGTTAATTTAATTCAATCTTTTGATCTATAATTTAGTGGATTAGGCAAAATTACCGTGCAGAAATGTGCGGTGTTTTTTTGGGCTAGGTTTAAAAAGGTATAAATCAAAATCATCTAAAAGCGATATAAAAATAACAGATTTTGTTTGATTTTTATTATAAACCGGATAAAATTAACTGTAATTTTATCCAATAATTATAAAAGGAACAGTAAAATGAGACAAAAAAATAAAGTTATACTCACTGAATACCCTGGATTAACAGTAGAAGATCTTGCTGATATCCCTGAAATTCTTAGAACAGAAACTTTTTTAAAATTTTTTTCTGTTATTAAATACGACAATCTAACCGATACAGAAAAAGCTGAATATGATGCAAGCTTAAAACGTAAAATGGACGCTTATGCAGTTTATAAGTACGTTGATAATAAATATGGCAATGATGATGCAGATCCTATTGATGTACTTAAAGATTTATTTGAGAATGGCTTTGAAAAAAAAGCTATATCTGATGCTTTTGGTATTCCGATGGGACAATTACAACAAATTAGTCAATCGTAATGATGTTAAGTAATCCACGGATATTATTTTCTATGCTCAACCTATCTATCTTAAATCTCGTCCCGATCCGTCAAGGGCAAACTTTTCCCCAAGCCATTGACTCAATGACCAGCCTTGCACAGCTTGCCGAACGCCTAAATTTTCAACGTTACTGGATTGCCGAACACCACAATATGCCGAATATGGCGAGCAGTTCTACTCAGCTTTTAATTCAACACACGCTAGCAAATACACAAAAAATCAGCGTAGGGGCTGGTGGGGTGATGTTGCCGAACCACGCACCGTTACAAGTGGCGGAACAATATGGCACATTGTCGCAACTCTATCCAAACCGAGTGCAAATCGGCTTAGGACGCGCACCCGGAACGGATATGCGAACCGCAGCAGCGTTAAGACGTGGCAATATCAATCCTGATTTTGCCCAAGATATTGCTGAACTTCGCCGTTATTTTAGTGAAGAAAGCCGTAATGATAGCGTAAAAGCCTATATGTCTATCGGGCAAAATATGCCGTTGATTATTCTTGGATCTAGCCCTGAAAGTGCTTATTTAGCTGCTGAACTTGGCTTGCCGTATGCTTTTGCTTCACATTTCGCACCACTTTTTTTAGAAATGGCAGTAGAAATTTATCGCTCACAATTTAAACCGTCTGCGGTGTTGGACAAGCCTTATGTGATTGTGGGGGCAAATGCGATTTTGGCGGATACCGATCAAGAAGCCGAAAGCCTAGCAACCAGCCAAACCCAGTTATTCCGTGGCATTGTTACAGGCAATATGCAACAACTGCAACCGCCATTTGTATCTGAACAAGCTTTTTGGCAAGCACATCAATCGCCATTTATGGGGCAAGAGCAACAGGCGGTGAAAGCGATGACAAGTTGTTCATTTGTCGGCAGTCCGAGCAGTGTAAAACAGCAGTTGCAAGACTTCCGCAAGCAAGTGGAATTTGAAGAGTTAATGGCAGTGAGCTATATTTTTGATGAAACGAAACAGCATAGGAGCTATGAGTTGTTGGCGGATATTGTGAAATAGTATTTGCACGCCGCAGTTTTGAAGGGGCAACCACAAGGGAAATCGCCCAGCAGGCAGATGTGTCTTCGGCGTTGATTCATCACCATTTCAAAGACAAAGAAACCCTGTGGCAGCTTGTCGGCGAACGTATCGCCAACGATTTTTTACAAGCCGTTACCGCCGCCATCAACCCCGAATTGCACGGCAGCAGCGAATGCGTCAAACAAATGTTCGCCGCCTATTTAGCTTATTGGCGACAACACCCAAGAGCTTTACGCTTTAAACTGTGGCGTGAACTGGACGCCCAAACAGACGAAAGACAAGCAGGTCAATCGCTTATTTATCAATGAAATATAAGCCGCTCAAGCACAAGGGCAAATTTGCCAAGACCTATTTACTGATGATTAGTATTGGTGCGTTAATCCAATATTTTTTGCACAGCGAAACAGAAACCAATATGCCTTAACTGCCGCTAGGGAAACTGCGATGAATGACGAGCAGATATTGGCGTATATTTGGCAGTTGCTGGGGGTGTAGATTGGGTGAAAACAAGATAAAAAATTACTGCACATTTTACTATAATGCGCGGTGATTTTTTAATCTATTTTGCAAAACCTTATTTTAAAACACAGCAACATCAACACATTGCCGAAACAAAACATATGCCAGATAGAATATACAGGCAATTTACTCTCTTTCTCCACCACCAAAGTTTTTTGTTTTTTATATAGATAACTGCCTTGGATGGTGATGTATAGGTTGTTTTTGCAAATGGTAAATTTGCTATTTTTTCATAAAGAAGTTCAATTTTTGGCAATAAATTAGTACGCATACTTAATACCTTTAATGACATTAGAATTGATGAAATAGCTAGGCACCAAGCATTTAAACTTTCTAATTTAATTTCAGCTGTATCTAATCTAATTGCACACTTATAACGAATCCCAAAAGATTTTGTTCCTAAATGATGATATTCAGACATTAAGCTATAATAATTCTCATAAAAATGAGTTAGTTCACCAATTTCTGCAAATTTCTTAATGGGTTTCTCTTTTGTCCAAGAGGGATAATAATTTCCTTTTTTATTTTTAAAACTCTCAATAAGTTTCTTACACTCTTCACTCTCCAACCTATTCCTTACTTTGTCAGGAATCTCTGCTTTCTCTTTATCCTCATTAAATCAAATCTCTTTTTATCAATTACAACCGCATAATTAATCCAGTCATTAATTAACTCTTTGTCTTTAAGAAAAGTACTTAGATAAACCAATCTTTCAAACATACTACGAGCAATTAGAATAATGCTTTCATTATCATTTAAATCAAACATTGCTTGAAGTTGCTCAAATTGCCTCGTTGAAAATACTTTAGATACATAATTGATATTATTATACATATCCAATATTAAATTTTGAAATTCATCTTTTAATGCCAAAATTTCATCACCTATATTTTTTAATTCTTCAATGCAATTATTGAAATTATCAATCTGCTTTTTATCATCATAATTTGACATAGATTATTCCCCAAATAAATCTAAAATATACCGTCTCGACCTATCCTTTTTCAACACTTTCAGCTGGCACAAATCTAGCAGCGAGCAGACTTTGCCGCATTGAGATGGAGAATTTACCTTTACCACAATACCTCTTGTTACCTCCTGTCTAGTCATTTTTTAAATATCAATTTTTTTAAGTAGCTTTATCATCTCTTCAATTGATTGTTGCAATTCATCTTCAGTGTATGGGTAAGCCTGCATCGTCTGATTTTCAGGGTGATGAATGTGATTACGAATAAAAGTATGTAATGTTACATTCATTGGATTTTTTGGCATGCCATCCTTTTCTCTTGTCCATGATTTACCAAAAGAAACCCCTTTTCCATTTAACCAATTTTCAAATTCTTTTTCTGAAAAACATTCACTTTCTTGCTGTAATACACCATATAATTCATTATGTAATTCAACAGTAGGCAACTTGTAAGCTTTAAAGTTGATTTCTCCCCAAGTTGGACTCCAAGGAAACATTTTATCCAAAGAGGCATTTTCAACCACATTATTCACTCCGTTTTTCCTGAAAATAAATAACCCAACCTCATTTAAATATGGCGTTGCTAAGAAATAAGGTGAATGAGTCGTTAAAAATACTTGCTTGGTCTTAGATATTTCTAGCAAAGCCTTAAACAACTTAGTTTGTCCTTTGGGATGTAAGCAAATTTCGGGTTCATCAATAAATAGATAAAAAGGTTTGGTTTGATTTTTTTCTGGATCATGAGCCAATTCTTCAGCATAAACTTGAAGTAATGCCAATGCAACTGAACGTTGCATCCCATTTCCCTTTTCTGACATTGGAATATCAACACCATCATTGATGAAAATTGAAGTGTTTTTAAAAAATGAATCAATTTTTAATTCATCAAACTTAAACCTAATTTCAGCTTGTCCAAATTGTTCTGTAAAAATATCTTGTACTTTTTGCTCAATAACGGCTATTTGTTTCCGCAATACCGATTTAGGATTATTAAAAACCTTGTTAAAACTACTTTGGAATTCTTTATACTCATCAGAATTGATATGAGCTTGAGCAATTTCTTTCAACAACATTCCACAAAGAGTTGTAGAACCAAAAGTCGCTTCACTACTAGGATTGGTATCTGCCCAGATAAAATTAGTTTCAAAAAGAGCCTTAAAAGGAGCATCAATGCCGTTTGGATTAGAATATTCCTGATTAACAGAATCCCATAGTTCTAATTTTTTACAAGAATTTGTATTTCTTCTAGCTTTTAATTCTTTTTCATTTGTAATCGCATTGGTAAAAGCTGTTTGCTTATTTGTTTGAACAAAGTAAGTGATTGCATTTTCAATATTTCCACAGAAAGTCAATTCTACGCTTGCATTATTTGATTGACTTCCATCTTCCAATTTACTTTTTATTAAATAAGCTTCATCTTCTTTTATACCATTTCTCAAGAAATTTACAGCTTCAAAAACAGATGACTTACCCGAATTGTTCTCTCCAACAAAGATATTTAAACCACTTCCTGCCGTCAAACCATCAGGGATTTTAAAATTGAGTTTATGGTTATCACCGATAAATCCCTTAAAATTGGATAAGCAAAGACTTTTAATAAACATAATATTCTCCCTAGATTACTTAACAACATGCATTCGGTATAAAAAGCACTTAAAAAAAGAAAGACCTAATATAAATCAAATCAGCAAATTAACTTAAAAAAGTCTTTTATTATAGATAATTTAACAGGACTTTTTTGTAAATTCAATGATTTCTGTATACAATTAAACATTATATTAAGCAAAATATGATAAAACTTGGTTCTCAATGAATCAAAAAAACATCTGTTTCTATATCTGAAATCATCACATTACTTATCTTATTCCACCAAATTCATTATAGATAATTGACGTGTTTCTATAACTACCATGCTCGTCTTTTCCTAACCTAAGAATTTCCAAATCTACCAAGTTATCTTACATTTTATGAATTATCAGACGGAATATTTGTTTAAACAAACTTTTGACTGCCTGAAAATGAAAAATTTAGAGAATTAGGCAACTATCCTACTCAATCATTCTACCCCCAAATTCCCCATTCCCTTACAATACCCACATCAACAAACACAAGCGAGTTTAACTATGGCAATTTTACAAGATTATCTTCACAACAGCTTCAAACATAATGTAGAAGCAGGCAAATTACAATTTGGTGTGGGCTTTGAAACCACATCGGCGGACGTGGCGGAAGTGTTGGCAACCACCGATTACGACTGGTTATTTATTGACGCTGAACACGGGCCGCATACTATTCAAACCATTTTAGATGCGTGCCGTGCCATTGCCCCTTATGGAATGACCCCTGTGGTGCGTGTGCCTGATGCAAACTCTGGCATTATCAAGCAGTTAATGGACAGCGGCGTGCAAAATATCATCTTCCCAAAAGTGGAAACTGGCGAAGAAGCTGAACAGATTATGTACTGGGCGAGCTACCCAGGGCGTGGCAATCGTGGAATGGGTGCACCTGCCGTGCGTGCCAGCCGTTTTGGGGCGTATATGGATTATCAAGATCGCATTGAAGCCGAATCGATGATGATTTTGCAGATTGAAAGCAAAAAGGGAATGGAAAATTTAGAAGCCATTGCCACAACCAAAGGCGTGGGGGCGATTTTTCTCGGGCCGATTGATTTGGCGGTAGATATGGGGCACGGTTTGAACATTTTTCACCCCGAAGTGGAAGCCGCAATGGATTATATGATTAAGCGTATCCAAGAGCTTGGCGTGATTGTGGGGACGATTGCTTTAACCCCTGAACAGGCGAAAAAATATGCGGATATGGGCGTGCGTTTCTTAGGCGTGGGAGCGGATACTGGCTTGCTGAAAACCATGGCGATGAACACCCTTGCTAGTTACAAAGCGGTGCTATAAGCCTTAATCCACAAATGTTATAATCCCTTTAATTTTTAAACAAAACAGGAAAAAATGATGACTTACACTGTAAAAGGCTTCGCAGCTATCGCGGCTGACCAGCCACTCGTTCCTTTTAATGTACCACGCCGTGCTTTGCGTGCGGACGATGTGCAAATTGACATTCTTTATACTGGCGTGTGCCACTCGGATTTACATATGGCTCGCAACGACTGGGGCGTGTCGCAATTCCCCGTTGTACCAGGGCACGAAATTGTGGGACGTGTGAAAGCGGTTGGCTCGGACGTGAGCAAATTTAAAGTGGGCGACTTAGTGGGCGTGGGCTGTTTAGTAGATTCTTGTCGTACTTGCAACCCTTGCCAGCAAGATTTAGAACAGTTCTGCGAACAAGGTTCAACCCAAACTTATGGCGGACACGATCGCCACGATCACACCCCGACTTACGGCGGTTATAGCAAAGAAATCATCGTGAGTGATGCCTTTGTGTTAAGCGTGCCTGAAAATTTAGATGCCAAAGCCGTGCCGCCAGTGTTGTGTGCAGGGATTACCACTTGGTCGCCACTTCGCCACTGGAACGTGGGCAAAGGCTCAAAAGTGGCGGTTATCGGCTTGGGTGGTTTGGGGCATATGGCGATTAAACTGGCGAAAGCACTGGGTGCGGAAGTGGCATTGTTCACGCGATCCCCTGAAAAATCACAAGATGCCTTGCGTTTAGGGGCAAGCCAAATCATCGTTTCAACCGATGAAGAGCAGATGAAAGCGGCAGCAAATCAGTTTGATTTAATCATTGATACCGTGCCATACAGCCACGATGTTAATCCTTATATGCCGACTCTTGCCCTAGATGGAACATTGGTATTCGTTGGACTTATCGGCAATCACCCTGAATTATCAACTGTGCCGATGGTTTTTGGCAGACGTTCCATTGCAGGCTCGCTGATTGGCGGCATCAAAGAAACCCAAGAACTATTAGATTTCTGCGGTGAGCATAATATTGTGTCTGATGTGGAAATGATCAATATGGCGGATATTAACGATGCGTATGAGCGTATGCTAAAAAGTGATGTGAAATATCGCTTTGTGATTGATATTCAAAATTCACTGTAATTTGTAGAATTAGGCAAATAAAATCACCGCACGTTGAAAAATGTGCGGTGATTTTTTACTACCTTTTTTCAAATTATTCAATGAGTTCAACATCCGCCTTACCTTTCACAACATAATCAAAATTTTGTAGATATAACTGTTTCACCATTGGTCTAAAATAATTTAACGGCATATTAACCACTGCATTCCAAGATAAACTGGCGTAAAAATCGTGTAAATTAGCAAAGTGAAGATACTCGGTTTGATACCTTTCTGTTTCTGTCGTGAGATTATCAAAAAGCCAAAAAACCATACTGTCATCTCCACGATGCCACGGTTTCACACTTTCCGTATAATGAATAATCTTAGGAAAAACAAATTGATTTTTTTCGCCGTTGATAAACTGAATCATATCAGGATAGGCGTGGCGGAATTGGTAATTATAGCTTGGTGTTAGGTGAAGATAATTTTCACCAATCAGCAAATTTAAAGCGTCTTGATCGGCATATTTAAATTGTGGATTGTTTAACGTGGTTTGAATGAGCTTATTTTCATCTAAATTCCATAAATCAGAATTAAAAAATAATACCCCTGAATTAAAATAATGTGCAGGCGACCAAGGTAGGGCATCTTCAACCGCAGCAATAGCATAAGGCTGATTTTGCGATGTTTCCATTTGCTCAAAAACGTGGGTTAAATTATCATTGACCACAATATCAATATCTAAATAACACCAGCGATGATCGTTTTGATAAGGAAATAGCCGACTGACAAAATAACGACCATAAGCCGCATTGGTAAAACGTCCATTTCCTTGTAATCCTGCAAGCGTGTGTTCATTTAGAAAATAGTGAAATAATTTGCTATTTCGTTTTTTTAGATAATAGACCATTTTATCTAAAAAATAGGAAGAAATTTCTTCACTGTGAAATAAAAAAACATTCACATTTTCGTGATAACACATCACCGATTTTAGAACGGTTTCAAAATGGGGTAAGTAGTTATTGTCGGCGGCAAAAACGAAGTTCATAAAACACCTATCAAATTGTTATATAAAAGTTTTTAGGGTTGTAACCATAAAAACATTCAAAAATTCAAAACTTTTTTGGGTTATAACCCTAAACTTATCGCTTAATCCAGTAACGCAATCTCCGCCACGCCTTGCGCTGCATAATCAAAATTCTGCTTATATAGCTGTTTGGCGACCGTTTTAAAGGATTGAATGGGTAAATTCACAATCATTTCCCAATTTAAACTGGCGTAAAAATCAAATAAATTATGCCCATAAAGCAAATGGGTTTGAATGTGTACATCAAGATCATCAAAGTTGATATTCCAAAGCAAAGTTCCATTATGATTATGCCAAGGTTTTGTACTTTCCGAAAAATGCAAAATTGCAGGGAATACAAATTGAGATTGTTCACCTTTTAAAAATTGGGCGATATCTTTATACAAAAAACGAATTTGATAATTGTATTTTTCAGCAATTGGGTAATAGTTGTCTTGAATAACGTGATTTAATACTTCTTGATCTGGAAAGCTAAGATTCGGCATTTGTTGCGTGGTTTGAATTAGGGTTTGCTCGTTAAGCCACCATAAATCAGAATTAAAAAACAAGACGCCAGAATTAAAATAAGCGGGATAATTAGGCAAACTTTTTTCTTTTACTGCTGCGATGGCATAACCATTCATTAACTCAAAAATAGGGGTTAAATTTTCATTGACCACAATATCAATATCTAAATAACACCAACGGTTATCTTTTTGATGGGGAAATAAGCGAGCAATAAAATAACGAGCAAACATCATATTGCTATACCGCCCCAAGCCTTGTAACCCTGCAAAGTCTTTTTCACTCAGCACATAATAGAGTAGCCTGCTATTTCTTTTGTTTAAATAGTAGTTAATTTTTTCAATAAATTCAGTCGGTGGTGCTTCATTCATCAGTAGGAAAATATAGACATTTTCGTGATAACACATCACCGATTTTAATACGGTTTCAAAATGCGGTAAGTAATTTTTGTCGGCGGCAAAAACAAAGTTCATAAAATACCTATAGGCTGTGAATGAATGAGCTATTGTAACCCATTTTGTAAATGTCGCCAATGTGCGGTGATTTTTTAGGGGGATTTTGCAAAGAAAAAATCACCACGCCATTTGCAAAAAATCCATAATATGACAATGTTTTATGCCGTCTATATTTTCATTGAATAATTCGTCCATCGTAATCACATATTTAGGGTAATGATCCTTGATGCTTTGCAAGGGCGAAAATTCACGCTGTATGGTTTGTTCACTTTCTAATTTATACGAAACTTGAATATAGATTTTTTCTTGCTGTTTTTGAGCGATAAAATCAATTTCTTTATCGCCTAGTTTGCCGATATAAACCTGATAGCCACGCCGTTTAAGTTCTAAAAAAATGATATTTTCTAAAATACCAGCAATTAAACTGATACGAAAACCCATTGTGGCATAAAGCAGGGAAATATCGCCTAAATAAAACTTTTCCTGTGTTTTTAAAATTTCTTTGCCGTGAATATCAAAACGGCTGACTTTATGTAAAATAAAAGCACTTTCTAAAGCATTCAAATAATTATAAACGGTGTTTAAATCCACTTTGCGTTGTTGGCTTTTAAAATAATCCGCCACATTTTTACCTGAAAACGTATTGCCGATATTATCAAAAGCATAGCGAATAATACGTTCTAATAATTCCACATCACGGATTTTATGCCGTTGTATGGTATCTCGCAAAATCACCGAAGTATAAATATCTTGCACGATTTTATATGCAGTTTCTTCATTAAAATCGGCAGTATGCACCACAGGAAAACCGCCTTTTTTGAGATATTCATTAAAATATTGCAATGGGGAAAATTGCTCTCTAGAATAATGCTGTTTAAAATCTAAAAATTCTAAAAAAGAAAGGGTAGAAATCGGAATTTCAATATAACGCCCAGCCAAATAAGTAGAAAGTTCAGACGATAATAAATGTGAATTTGATCCAGTGAGATATAAATCCACATTAAAATCAACCATAAAGGCATTGATGGCTTTTTCCCACTCAGTTACTTCTTGGATTTCATCAAGCAAAATATAATATTTTTGCTGAGTTTGGATTTTATTTTGCACAAATTGATACAGCTTTTCGGCGGTTTTTAATTCCGCCACTGCAAAACTTTCAAAATTGAGATAAATGATTTGTTCGCTCAGTACGCCTTTTTGCAATAATTCATCTTGCAACATTTTAAGCACGGTAGATTTTCCCGAACGGCGTAAGCCTGTAATCACTTTGATTAGGGGCTTATCTATGAACGGTTTGAATTCGGCAAGGTAGTTTGGGCGTTTAATCATCACAAATCCTTAGGGGTATAACCATAAAAACCGCATTATAAACAAAAGTTTTTATGGTTTCAACCATAAAAACTTTAATAAATCATAAACTTTTTATAGATATAACCATAAAAACATCACCTAATTCACCAACTCAATCTCCGCATTCCCCTGAATGGCATAATCAAAATTCATTTTATACAACTGCTTTACAATTGATTGAAAATAATTTAATGGCATATCCACAATTTCATTCCACGGCAAAGAAGCATAAAAATCGTGGATATTGCTAAAATATAAATATCGGGTTTGATAATTGTTGAGCAGAGCATTTTTGAAATTATAAATCAAGCCTGCGTGATTCGGTTTATTCCAAGGCTTTAAATTGTCGGTATAGTGAATAATTTTCGGAAACGAAAATTGCGTTTTTTTCCCTTGAGTAAATTGAATAATATCGGGAAAAGCATAGGCTTGTTGGTAATTATAACCTTGATCTAATGAGAAATACTGATCACCAATAAGTAAGTTCAATACGTCCTGATCGCCGTGTTTGAATTGTGGATTGTCAAAAGTGGTTTTGAGTAAAATATGCTCGTCCAAATGCCATAAATCGGAGTTAAAAAAGAGTACGCCAGCATTAAAATAATATTCAGGCTGCCAAAGCAATGCGTCCTTGACAGCAGCTATGCCATAAGATACGCTTGCTGTGCTGTGCTGTGCTGTGCTGTGCAGGATTTTGCATTAAATCAAAAACGTGAGTCAAGTCGCCATTCACTATAGTATCAATATCTAAATAACACCAGCGGTTATCTTTTTGGTGGGGCAATAAGCGGTTGATAAAATAGCGAGCATAGGTTGTGGTGGTGATATGCCCATTATTTTTAAGTCCTGCTAAATCTGTTGCCGATAATATATAGTAAAAAAATCGGCTGTTTCTTTTTTGCATATAGTAACCGATACGTTGGAGAAATTCCTCATCCAGCGGTTCGTTGATAAATAAAAAGATATGCACATTTTCATGATAACACATTACCGATTTTAAAACGGTTTCAAAATGTGGCAAGTAATTTTTGTCGGCGGCGAAGACGAAGTTCATTTTAGGTTTCCAATGTTGATATTAATTTATATAAATTAATAAGTGCCAAGATAAGACATTCTTATTCTAATAAAAGGTGCTACAAAGCGCAATATTTCACCACTGAAAAGTCGATAGTCAAAAATCCGTCATTTTTCACCGCACTCTAATACGCTTCAGAATGTTGCGATAAATAAAATTCAGCCAAGGCTAAGTCTTCAGGACGTGTTACTTTGATATTATCGGTTCGGCCAGTCACTAAGTGCGGTTGAAATTCCGCGAGTTCCATGGCGGAGGCCTCATCGGTAATGGCTAATCCTTGTTGTAATGCAGTTTGTAATGCTTTACGTAATAAATCCACAGGAAAAAATTGCGGGGTCTGGGCAAGCCAAATGTGGTTGCGGTCTTCAGTTTGTTGAATTTGTTGTGTGGCCGTGGCTCGCTTGATGGTGTCGACGGCTGGAATGGCCAGAATTGCACCGTTGGGATCTTGGATGGCCAATAATTGATCAATATCTGTGTGGGTTAAACAAGGTCGTGCGGCATCATGCACAAGTACCCATGTGTTGTCGCTTGGTACAATATGCGTTAATCCGTTGAGTACGCTGTCGGCACGGGTTTCGCCACCTTGAACCAGAACAATGCGAGGATCGTTTAAAAAAGGCAAATCGGCTAAATAGGGATCATGGGGCGCTACGGCTAAAATCACTTGTTCAATCTGGGCGGGGTGAGTGAGCAAGGCGGTGACGCTGTGTTCTAAAATCGTTTTGCCTTGAATACACAGATATTGTTTGGGTTTATCCGCTTGCATGCGAGCGCCAATACCCGCTGCTGGCACGACAGCCACAATTCGGCGAGGGGACGAGGCGAAAAGTGCGGTGAATTTTTGTTGATTTTTTGCCATTATTTATTTTCTTTTACAATGCGATAAAAGGTTTCGTTAGGTTTGACCATTTCGTATTGTTGTCTGGCTCGTTCTTGAATGGCGTTCACGCCATCTTTTAAATCATTGACTTCCGCTAAAATGAGCTGATTGCGTTGTTCGAGTTTTTTATTTTCTTCTTTTTTTAGCGCAATGTCTTCGCTAGCCTGTTGGTTATCCAAGTAGCCATTTTTACCGAACCAAAAATCGTATTGGAAAATCAGTAATACCGCAGTAAGGAGGAGAATTAATAAGCGCATAATCTTGTTTATTGTTCTGAATAAAGTGACGCTTATAGTTTAGGGGAAAAAGGCGCATAAAACAAATACAAAATATAGATTGGCGATAAATCGAGGCTTTTTGTTGGTGATATGGCGGACTAGCGTTATAATGTGGAACAAGTCGTTAGTCGAAAGGAGGACTTATGTTAAAAAAATTATCACTGATGTTGGCGGTGGCCTGTTTGGTTGGCTGTTCATCAGTGACGTCTTATATTCCGTTTATGGGCAGTGAGAAAACCGTGATTAATTTGGATAAAGAACAGATTGATCAGAAGTCTTATGCGGTGGCTTATTCTGCGGCGGCACAAACCTATAAAGGCACGGTGCAAGCGGATTATGATGTCAATTCTTTTACTAGCGGGGTGAATGATTGGTATTTAGGTAGAATTTTAGTGTCGGTGGAACAAGTGAAAGCCAAATTGGCCTCGGGCATTGATAGCAATGTGCATGCGTATTATAGCGGCGTGGTGTTTGCCTCTGATTTGCAGAATAATTTTAGTCGTTTAAGTGCGGATTGTTGGTCTAAAATTGATCGTCCAAGTATGACACAGGGGATTTATGATGCGATGCGAGATCTGCAAAAAGATCGTGTAAAATCGGAAGATGATGAATACTTGAGTAAAGGCAGTGAAGAATTGCTCAGTGTTTGTAAATAACGTGGTGAGTTAGGTGCGTTGAGTATCTAACTCTTTTTTATTTTTAAGGAGACATGCTGAATGTTTAATTTACCTGAAAATTATATTCATCTCGCTCAAACGGCGGAGAATAAACAACAAGCCATTGAGATGGCTGCAGCGGCCTTGAGCAACACTGGATTAGTGGATCCAGCGTATGTGCAAGGTATGTTAGCTCGTGAACAGCAAACCTCGACCTTTTTAGGCAACGGGATTGCGATTCCTCACGGTACATTGGAAACTCGTGACTTGGTGAAACAAACTGGCGTGGCGGTGTTTCAATTCCCTCAAGGGATTGAATGGAGTGAGGGCAATATCGCTTATGTGGTGATTGCGATTGCGGCCCGTTCTGATGAACATTTAACCTTGTTGCGTCAATTAACCCAAATTTTAGGGGATGAAGACACTGCTGCTAGATTGGCGAAAGAGTCGGACGTGAGCAAGTTCCGTGCGTTATTATTAGGAGAGAACCAAAATTTAGTGGTGTCTGCTGAAACGATTATGCTAAATGTGGAAACCGATAATCTGTTGACGTTAACGGCGATTAATGCCGGCAATTTAGAACGTCAAGGTGCGGTGGAAAAATCCTTTGTTTCTGACGTAGTAAGTTCATCTGCGTTACCGTTAGGGCAAGGTTTATGGTTAACTGACAGTTCGCAAGGAAATCTGAAAAATGGGTTAGCCGTGAGCCGAGCCAAAAATCATCCATTAGTGGTAATTACGGTTTCTGCTAAAGATGAGGGTGTAAATCAGGTGTTATCTCGTTTGCTAGATCCACCAGTGCAACAATGTTTATTGCAAGGTTCAGTGACAAAAATTGTCTCCGCATTAAATGGCGAAGCGGTGGTTGTTGAACCTGTAAACGTAGCGGATACAAATTCTGCCCAAGAAGTCGAAGGGACGTTTACGATTAAAAATGAACATGGTGTACATGCTCGCCCTGGAGCCGTGTTAGTTAATGAAGTGAAAAAATATAATGCGACTGTACTCGTGCAAAACCTAGATCGTGGTGGTGCCTTAGTGAGTGCGAAAAGTGCGATGAAAATTGTGTCTTTAGGTGCCGTTAAAGGACATCGCTTACGTTTTGTGGCGACTGGCGAACAGGCTCAACAAGCCATTGACGGTATCGGTGCGGCGATTGCTGCGGGTTTAGGGGAGTAATGATGAGCAAAAAAGTAGCAACCATTACGCTCAATACTGCCTATGATTTGGTCGGGCGTTTGGCTCGTATTGAATTGGGCGAAGTCAACCAAGTGGAAACGCTAGGGTTATTTCCTGCTGGCAAGGGCATTAATGTCGCCAAAGTACTCAATGATTTAGGCGTGAACGTCGCCGTGGGTGGTTTTTTAGGCGAAGATAATGTGGGCGATTTTGAACATCTATTCCAAAGCCTTGGCTTAGAAGATCGCTTTCAACGTATTGCAGGCAAAACACGAATTAATGTCAAAATTACTGAAACCGAGGCGGATGTGACCGACCTGAATTTCTTAGGTTATCAAGTGCAACCGCAAGATTGGCAAACCTTTGTGATTTCATCATTAGATTATTGCCGACAGTTTGACATTGTGGCGGTATGTGGCAGTTTGCCACGTGGTGTGAGTCCTGAACAATTTGCCGATTGGTTAAAACAATTAGCTAACGTCGGTGTGAAAGTCGTGTTAGACAGTTCCAATGCAGCATTGACAGCAGGACTAACGGCTAATCCGTGGTTGGTTAAACCTAATCACCGTGAATTGGAGGCTTGGATCGGTCAGCCGTTAAATTCTGTTGATGAAATTATTCAAGCAGCCAAAAAATTGCAAGCACAAGGCATTGCGAATGTGGTGATTTCTATGGGGTCGAAAGGCTCGGTTTGGTTGAGTGAACAATGTATTGTGCGAGCCGAACCGCCACGTTGTGAAAATGTGGTGAGTACGGTGGGGGCAGGCGATTCCATGGTGGCAGGGTTAATTTATGGTGTGGTGAATCAGCTTTCACAAGCCGATACTTTGGTATTTGCTAGTGCGGTATCTGCTTTTGCTGTATCGCAAAGTAACGTGGGCGTGAGTGATCCAACATTGCTCGATCCTATTTTGCAACAAGTTAAAATCACGGTTATTGAAGGATAAATTATGCGTATTTTTATTACATTTTCTGAAAACGTTGGACAGGCCAAAGCCTTTTTAATCCGTCAACGTTTAACTCAAATCGCTCAAACTCAAGGTGTTGAGCTCATCGAACAAGCAGAATCTGCGGATGTAGCCTTAGTGGTGGGGAAAACCTTACCCAATTTAACCGCACTTTCAGGTAAAAAAGTGGCGTTAGTAGAGATAGAAACCGCTTTCCAATCTCCTGAATCAGCTTTAGAACAGGTACACAATAATGCGGTGGATTATGTTGCACCAGCACAAACTGCGGTGCAAAATGGCACAATTTCTGGACGTAATA
The DNA here is from genome assembly GCF_051851525.1 of Lonepinella sp. BR2357. Classification (NCBI taxonomy): domain Bacteria; kingdom Pseudomonadati; phylum Pseudomonadota; class Gammaproteobacteria; order Pasteurellales; family Pasteurellaceae; genus Lonepinella; species Lonepinella sp. BR2357. Next base: position 61,020 of record NZ_JBPDVG010000007.1, read on the forward strand.
TTGTGGCGGTAACCGCTTGCCCAACCGGTGTGGCACATACCTTTATGTCTGCTGAAGCCATTGAAACCTATGGTAAAAAAATGGGTTGGAATGTACGAGTGGAAACTCGAGGTCAAGTGGGGGCAGGCACGCCGATTACTGATGAAGAACTGGCTAAAGCAGATTTAGTCTTTGTGGCAGCGGATATTGATGTAGATTTGGATAAATTCCAAGGCAAACCGATGTATCGGACTTCTACGGGATTAGCTTTAAAGAAAACCGCACAGGAATTTGAAAAAGCCTTTGTGGAAGCGAAAATTTATCAGCCAGCCAGTGGAGAGAAAAACGAAACGGCTAAAACTGAACGCAAAGGATTTTATAAACATCTAATGACAGGCGTGTCGCACATGTTGCCGATTGTCGTCGCAGGTGGTTTATTGATTGCTATTGCTTTTGCCCTTGGTGGTATTTACGTAGGTAATGAAGAAAATGTAGGTACCTTTGGTCACGATATGATGACATTGGGTGGTGCGGCATTTGGTTTGATGATTGCCGTGTTCGCCGGTTATGTGGCATATTCCATTGCCGACCGTCCCGGATTGGCAGTCGGTTTAGTCGGTGGTTCGCTTGCTGCCAGTGCTGGTGCTGGGATTTTAGGCGGGATTATCGCTGGTTTCCTTGCTGGTTATGTGGTGAAAGGATTAAACCAATTTATCAAATTACCGGCCAGCATGAGTGCGTTAAAACCGATTTTAATTTTGCCATTGTTTGGTACCGCTATTGTGGGTTGGTTGTTGATTCATTATTTAAATCCACCGGTAGCTTTTGCCATGAAATGGTTAGAAAGTTGGTTAGCCGGTTTAGGTTCAACTAATGCCATTTTATTTGGTGCTTTGCTCGGCGGTATGATGTGTATCGATATGGGTGGCCCAGTCAATAAAGCGGCTTATGTGTTTGGTACGGGTTTGATAACATCCGGTATTACGACACCAATGGCAGCGGTGATGGCTGCAGGTATGGTGCCACCGATTGGGATGGCCATTGCCACATGGATTGCTCGAAGTAAATTTGACGACGCTCAACGCAATGCGGGTAATGCCGGTTTTGTGTTAGGACTTTGCTTTATCTCTGAGGGTGCCTTGCCATTTGTGGCGGCTGACCCATTACGTGTGATTTTATCAAGCGTACTCGGTGGTGCGACAGCGGGGGCCATTTCAATGAGCTTAAATATCAGCTTACCTGCACCGCACGGTGGGGTATTTGTCGTGCCGTTGGTCTCACAACCATTGATGTATTTATGTGCAATTGCAGTCGGTTCATTAGTGACAGGTGTGTTGTATTCTGTGATTAAGCCGAAACTTGTGAAATAATGACCGCAGTTTAATATAACATATTTTTAACAAAACCCTTGTATTTACAAGGGTTTTTTATTGTTATTGAGTGGAAAAGGTTGATCCCCAAAGCATTTAGTATTAAAGTAACCCCAGTCTTTCATTATTAAAATAGGAATAGCCATGAAATCAGATAAACCCATTGAATGCGTAGGTTGTAATACTTTTGACGTTGGTTCAATTATTGATAATAGCGAACGTTCAGCACAATTTGATAAAATTTATGTGACTCAAGAAGAGGCAGAAAAAGCATTAGCAAAATTGGTACAAAAAGCCCGTGATACAGAAAGTGAAGATGAACCTTGTCAAATTGAAAGTGATATTACCCCCGTAGAGGGCGGGTTCCGATTGACAGGAAATTTCACTTTTAGCTGTCAAGCCGAAGTGGTGATCTTCCAATTAGGCACAAGAGCGATCTAATTTCTCTTTTGATCTTGGTTGAAGTGCGGTGAAAAAGGTGATTGTTTTTCACCGCACTCTTTTTTCTCTCTTATTTCTACATTTCTAAAATAGAATCATCCATCCATAATTCTTCTAAATATTCCGTAAAACGTTGCTTTTCATCAGAATCTCGAAAGCCTGAAATATCTGCACCTGATGAACTGGAAAAACGAATGCGGACGTTAACATCTGAAAATTTTTCCGCAATGCGTTGAGGTAGAACCTGTTGTAAACGTTCAACGAGTGCCATTTGGTATTCTAATTTTTTATTGTCACGTTCTTTGACAAAACGAATGTCGAGTTGTTTCATAATGTTTCCTTGTATAGTTGTTTTGTTTATTTGTACAGTTATAATATCTGAATTTAATATCAGTGTAAATATGTCAGGTGTAATTTTTTTGAAATTATTTTAAAAAAGGGCGGTGTGCGGAGAATTTGATGGAAAAATGGCTTAATTCTTGACAATGATCCTTTTCAGGATTAGAATTCCACGTCTATTTCTTTATGGAATAGATTTAAACAAAAAAACATATTCATTTTGAATTTAATTAAACTGGAGTCTATTAATGGCAACTATCAACCAGCTAGTACGCAAACCGCGTGTGAAAAAGGTTGTGAAAAGTAATGTACCTGCATTAGAGGCTTGCCCACAAAAACGTGGCGTTTGTACTCGTGTGTACACTACTACACCTAAAAAACCGAACTCAGCATTACGTAAAGTATGCCGTATTCGTTTAACTAACGGTTACGAAGTAACCTCTTATATCGGCGGTGAAGGTCATAACCTTCAAGAGCACAGTGTTGTGCTTATCCGTGGTGGTCGTGTTAAAGATTTACCAGGTGTGCGTTATCACACCGTGCGTGGTGCATTAGACTGTGCTGGCGTAAAAGATCGTAAACAAGCACGTTCTAAATACGGCGTTAAACGTCCTAAAGCTTAATGGTTCTCCGTTAAGTAAGGCCAAACGTCTAAATTAAACATTTAAACCATAAACTCCAGTCAACATGCGAAAGCACAAGATGAGTTTTGGGTATCCTGAAGAAAAAACAACGGAGAAATAGCAATGCCACGTCGTCGTCGTATTGAACCACGCAAAATTCTTCCAGATCCGAAGTTCGGTTCAGAATTACTTGCGAAATTTATTAATGTATTAATGGTAGATGGTAAAAAATCTATCGCAGAATCTATCGTTTATGATGCGTTAGACACTTTAGCACAACGTACCGAAAAAGATGCGTTAGAAGCCTTTGAAGTGGCATTAGAAAACGTACGCCCAACCGTCGAGGTTAAATCTCGTCGTGTTGGTGGTTCTACATACCAAGTACCAGTAGAAGTTCGCCCAACTCGTCGTAACGCATTAGGTATGCGTTGGATCGTTGAGGCAGCACGTAAACGTGGAGATAAATCCATGGCATTACGTTTAGCTAACGAACTTTCAGACGCTGCTGACAACAAAGGTGCAGCAGTGAAAAAACGTGAAGATGTTCATCGTATGGCTGAAGCAAACAAAGCGTTTGCTCACTATCGTTGGTAATCAGATCACGGTATTTATTCAAGGCTTCATCAGGCATTTTGGCGGTGAAGCCTTACCCATATAAAGAATTTAATTAAACCAAAACAAGGTAATAATAATGGCTCGTACAACCCCTATATCACTTTACCGTAATATCGGTATCAGTGCGCACATCGATGCGGGTAAAACAACTACTACTGAGCGTATTTTGTTCTATACTGGTGTAAGTCACAAAATCGGTGAAGTACACGACGGTGCCGCCACAATGGACTGGATGGAACAAGAACAAGAACGTGGTATCACCATCACCTCTGCGGCAACGACTGCATTCTGGTCTGGTATGTCACAACAATATCCACAACACCGTATCAACGTAATCGACACTCCGGGACACGTTGACTTCACTATCGAAGTAGAACGTTCAATGCGTGTACTTGATGGTGCGGTAATGGTGTACTGTGCGGTAGGTGGTGTTCAACCACAATCTGAAACCGTATGGCGTCAAGCTAACAAATATAAAGTACCACGTATTGCGTTCGTCAACAAAATGGACCGTACAGGTGCAAACTTCCTACGTGTGGTTGAGCAAATCAAAACTCGCTTAGGTGGTAATGCCGTTCCTTTACAACTTCCAATCGGTGCAGAAGATAACTTCACGGGTGTGGTTGATTTGTTAAAAATGAAAGCGATCAACTGGAACGAAGCTGACCAAGGTATGACATTCACTTATGAAGATATTCCTGCAGACATGGCTGATGCTTGTGAAGAATGGCATCAAAACCTTGTTGAAGCCGCAGCGGAATCTTCAGAAGAGTTAATGGAAAAATACTTAGGTGGTGAAGAATTAACTGAAGAAGAAATCAAAACCGGTTTACGTCAACGTGCCTTAGCCACTGAGATCATCTTAGTGACTTGTGGTTCAGCGTTCAAAAACAAAGGCGTTCAAGCCATGCTTGATGCGGTAATTGATTACTTGCCAGCACCAACTGATATCGAATCTATCAAAGGTATCAACCCAGATGAAACCGAAGGTGAACGTCACGCAAGTGATGATGAACCATTTGCGGCATTGGCATTCAAAATTGCCACTGACCCATTCGTAGGTAACTTAACTTTCTTCCGTGTTTACTCTGGTGTGGTTGAATCTGGTGCAACGATCTTAAACTCAGTGAAAGATAAACGTGAACGTTTCGGTCGTATCGTACAAATGCACGCTAACAAACGTGAAGAAATCAAAGAAGTCCGTGCGGGCGATATCGCCGCAGCCATCGGCTTAAAAGAAGTCGGTACTGGTGATACCTTATGTGATATGAATAAACCAATTATTCTTGAACGTATGGAATTCCCAGAGCCCGTAATCTCTGTAGCGGTTGAACCAAAAACTAAAGCTGACCAAGAAAAAATGGGTCTTGCTTTAGGTCGTTTAGCCCAAGAAGACCCGTCATTCCGTGTTCACACGGATGAAGAGTCTGGCGAAACCATCATTTCAGGTATGGGTGAGTTACACTTAGATATTATCGTTGACCGTATGCGTCGTGAGTTCAAAGTGGAAGCCAATATCGGTAAACCACAAGTATCTTACCGTGAAACTATCCGCACTCGTGTTAACGATGTGGAAGGTAAACACGCAAAACAATCTGGTGGTCGTGGTCAATATGGTCACGTTGTGATCGATATGTACCCATTAGATCCAGAAGGTCCGGGTTATGAATTCGTCAACGAAATCAAAGGTGGTGTAATCCCTGGTGAATACATCCCAGCGGTTGATAAAGGTATCCAAGAACAACTTAAATCAGGTCCATTAGCGGGCTACCCAGTCGTGGATTTAGGTGTTCGTTTACACTTCGGTTCATACCATGATGTTGACTCCTCTGAGTTAGCGTTTAAATTGGCTGCATCATTAGCATTTAAATCTGCATTTAACCGTGCAAACCCAGTGTTACTTGAGCCAATCATGAAAGTTGAAGTGGAAACTCCACCAGACTACGTGGGTGATGTAATCGGTGACTTAAGCCGTCGTCGTGCCATGGTGAACGGTCAAGAAGCCAACGAATTTGTGGTGAAAATCAATGCCGAAGTGCCATTATCCGAAATGTTCGGTTATGCCACTGACTTGCGTTCACAAACCCAAGGTCGTGCATCTTACTCAATGGAACCGTTAAAATATGCTGAAGCACCGAAAAACGTGGCTGAGGCAGTAATCGAATCTCGTCGTAAATAAAACTTTATTTAACAAAAACTCCCTAAAATTGCACCGCAGTTTTAGGGACCAACAAAAGGAAACTGAAAAGTGTCTAAAGAAAAATTTGAACGTACAAAACCGCACGTTAACGTGGGTACAATCGGCCACGTTGACCATGGTAAAACAACTTTAACAGCAGCAATTACCACTGTATTAGCAAAAAAATACGGCGGTTCAGCTCGTGCATTCGACCAAATCGATAACGCACCAGAAGAAAAAGCACGTGGTATCACCATCAACACTTCACACGTTGAATACGATACCCCAACTCGTCACTACGCACACGTTGACTGTCCGGGACACGCCGACTATGTTAAAAACATGATCACTGGTGCGGCACAAATGGACGGTGCAATCTTAGTCGTTGCAGCAACAGATGGCCCAATGCCACAAACTCGTGAACACATCTTATTAGGTCGCCAAGTAGGCGTGCCATACATCATCGTATTCTTAAACAAATGCGACATGGTAGATGACGAAGAGTTATTAGAATTAGTCGAAATGGAAGTACGTGAATTACTTTCACAATACGATTTCCCTGGCGACGATACGCCAATCGTACGTGGTTCTGCCTTAAAAGCCCTTGAAGGCGAAGCAGAATGGGAAGAAAAAATCGTTGAGTTAGCTAACCACTTAGATACTTACATCCCAGAACCAGAACGTGCAATTGACCAACCGTTCTTATTACCAATTGAAGACGTGTTCTCAATCTCTGGTCGTGGTACCGTTGTTACTGGTCGTGTAGAACGTGGTATCGTACGTACTGGTGATGAAGTTGAAATTGTTGGTATCAAAGATACCACAAAAACAACCGTAACGGGTGTTGAAATGTTCCGTAAATTACTTGACGAAGGTCGTGCAGGTGAAAACATCGGTGCATTATTACGTGGTACCAAACGTGAAGAAATCGAACGTGGTCAAGTATTGGCTAAACCAGGTTCAATCACCCCACACACCGACTTTGAATCAGAAGTTTACGTATTATCAAAAGAAGAAGGCGGACGTCATACTCCATTCTTCAAAGGTTACCGTCCACAGTTCTACTTCCGTACAACTGACGTAACAGGTACAATCGAATTACCAGAAGGCGTGGAAATGGTAATGCCAGGCGACAACATCAAAATGACAGTTAGCCTAATCCACCCAATCGCCATGGACCAAGGTTTACGTTTCGCTATCCGTGAGGGTGGCCGTACCGTTGGTGCTGGCGTGGTAGCAAAAATTGTTAAATAATTAACGATTTAACCAATAAATAGTAGGGGCGTATTATTGAATACGCCCCTTTTGTATATCTGCCAAGATAGTCACGATAAACGGAAAATACGTGTACCTAAGTTGGAAAAATGCGGTATTTTTTCAGTCAGTTTTTACCCCACTAGAAAATACCGATAAGCCACACTTTCCGTGACATCTTGATAGCTGTAACCGATTTTTTCGAGCTGTTGCGTAAATACTGAAAGATTGTCTTTTCCCACTTGGAAACCCGCTAACACATTGCCATAATCTGCACCATGAGCACGATAATGGAACAGTGAAATATTGGTATTGGTAGTATTCAAGGTGGCTAAGAAATTGAGCAATGCTCCTTTTTGTTCAGGGAATTCAAAACTATATAAACGTTCGTTTAACTGGCTGTTTGAACGTCCACCGATCATATAACGAATATGGGTTTTGGCTATTTCATCATCGGATAAATCTTGTACATTATAACCATTATCACGGAGCTGTTTGAGTATCGCTTGTTTTTCTTGTTCACCTGTAATACGCACGCCCACAAAAATACAGGCCTGTTTTTCATCTGCATAACGATAGTTAAATTCCGTCACCGGATTTTGCCCAAGAATTTGACAGAATTTTAAGAAACTGCCCTGTTGTTCTGGAATGGTGACGGCAAACAATGCCTCTTGTTTTTCGCCGATCTCACAACGTTCAGACACATAACGCAAAGTATGGAAATTCAGGTTAGCACCAGATAGCACGTTGACTAAGGTTTCGCCTTGAATATTATGTTGTTTAACGTATTTTTTCAGGCCCGCTAACGACAACGCCCCTGAGGGTTCAGATACGGCACGGACATTTTCAAACATGTCTTTCATGGCCGCACAGATTTCATCACCGTTTACTAGCACCACATCATCAAGATATTGCTGGCATAGACGGAAGGTTTCATCTCCAATACGTTTGACCGCTACGCCGTCAGCAAATAAACCGACACGCTCTAAGTCTGTTGGCTCACCTGCTTTTAATGCGGCATATAAACAAGCACTGTCTTTACTTTCGACACCAATCACTTTAATTTCAGGTAAAAGTTGCTTGATTAACACCGCAATTCCAGCGGCTAAACCACCACCGCCGACGGGTACAAAAATACGGTCGATATGGCTATTTTGCTGTAATAATTCCATGGCTAATGAACCTTGCCCTGCGATCACGGCAGGATGATCGAATGGTGGGATCAGGGTCATTTGTTTGGTTTGCGACAGCTCAATGGATTTGGCTTTGGCCTCGTCAAAATTGGCACCGTATAAAAAGACTTCACCACCAAAACTACGCACCGCATCAACCTTAATTGACGGTGTATTTTGTGGCATCACAATTAAGGCTTTTAGACCTAAATGTTGAGCAGATAAGGCAACACCCTGAGCGTGATTGCCAGCAGAGGCGGTAATTACGCCAGCTGCTTTTTGTTGTTCGGTTAAACCTGCAATCATGGCATAAGCACCACGCAATTTGAAACTATGCACAGGTTGACGATCTTCACGTTTCACCAAAATTTGATTGCCCAATTTTTCCGATAATTTTTGCATGGGTTGCAAGGGGGTAACTTGTGCTAATTCATAGACTTTGGAACTTAAGACCGCTTTTAAATAGTCTGAACCTGTGGGTTGATTGGGTAAATTATTTGTCATTTTTTCACCGCAGTTTTATTGTTAATGATTATAAAAAAATCCCCCTCTCCCTATGGGAGAGGGTCGGGGTGAGGGTTGTTTAAATGATTTTACCCTCACCCTAGCCCTCTCCCAAAGGGAGAGGGAACGAAGAAAGGAATTTATAGTTTGCTTTTATCTCGCACCGCCCCTTTATCCGCTGACGTCGCAAAATGCCCGAATACTTTTAAGGCAAAGGATACTTCACGTTCACGGTTAACGGGTTGCCAACCTCTGGCATCTTGTTCTGTACGGCGTTGGGCTAATTCTTGCTCAGACACCAACAATTCAATGCCACGGTTTGGAATATCAATGGCGATTTTATCCCCATCACGCACTAAGCCAATGGCACCGCCAGATGCAGCCTCTGGGGAACAGTGACCAATGGAAAGCCCAGATGTTCCACCTGAGAAACGGCCGTCTGTTAACAAGGCACAGGCTTTGCCCAATCCCATGGATTTTAAATAGCTCGTCGGATAAAGCATTTCTTGCATACCTGGGCCGCCTTTTGGCCCCTCGTAACGGATCACTACGATATGGCCCGCTTTGACTTTGCCACCAAGAATACCCGATACGGCGTCTTCTTGGCTTTCAAACACAATGGCCTCGCCAGTGAAATTCCAAATGGATTCATCTACGCCTGCAGTTTTGACGATACAACCATCTTCCGCAATATTACCGAATAACACGGCCAAACCGCCCTCTTGCGAAATGGCATTTTCTTTGTTGCGGATACAACCACTAACACGGTCATCATCCACCGTATCCCAACGAGTGTCTTGCGAGAATGCTTTAGTGGTGCGAATCCCCGCAGGACCTGCACGGTAGAATTTTAAGTTTTCTGGATCACGGTTACGGATAATATCGTATTGATTTAACTGTTCTTCAAGGGTTAAACCTAGCACTGTGTTAGTGTGGCGATGAATTAAGCCTGCACGATCTAACTCGCCCACAAGCCCCATAATCCCGCCTGCACGGTGGACGTCCTCCATGTGGTATTTATTGGTATTCGGGGCAATTTTGCTTAAACAAGGCACTTTGCGAGAAAGACGATCAATATCCGCCATGGTGAAGTCCACCCCTGCCTCTTGTGCCGTGGCTAATAAATGCAACACGGTATTACTGGATCCACCCATGGCAATATCTAAACTCATGGCGTTTTCAAAGGCATCAAAGGTGGCAATGGAACGTGGTAGCACGCTTTCATCATCTTGTTCATAATAACGTTTGCATAGCTCCACAATTTGACGACCAGCTTTTAAGAATAATTCCTTACGGTCGGCGTGCGTGGCCAAACAAGAACCATTGCCCGGTAAGCTCAAACCAAGCGCCTCGGTTAAACAGTTCATGGAGTTTGCGGTAAACATACCTGAACAAGATCCACAAGTCGGGCAAGCACTGCGTTCAATGGCATCAATACGCTCATCACTAACGTTGGGATCAGCGGCTTCGATCATCGCATCTACTAAGTCCAAACGAATTAATTGATCAGATAATTTGGTTTTGCCTGCTTCCATTGGACCGCCAGACACAAAAATCGCAGGGATATTTAACCGCATGGCAGCCATTAACATCCCTGGGGTGATTTTGTCGCAGTTGGAAATACACACCATCGCATCAGCACAGTGAGCGTTCACCATATATTCGACGCTATCGGCAATTAAATCACGGCTTGGCAAGGAATACAGCATACCGCCATGTCCCATGGCAATACCATCATCTACCGCAATTGTATTAAATTCTTTCGCCACCCCGCCTGCTTTTTCAATTTCTGCCGCTACTAACTGCCCTAAATCTTTTAGGTGAACGTGACCGGGAACAAACTGAGTAAAGGAATTGACCACTGCAATAATCGGTTTACCGAAATCGCCCTCTTTCATACCAGTAGCACGCCATAAGGAACGTGCACCAGCCATATTGCGACCTTGTGTTGAGGTCGCTGAACGTAATTTAGGCATAGATAATCTCTCCAAAATTTTTAAATATTATGAAATTTTACCCTCACCCTAGCCCTCTCCCAGAGGGAGAGGGAACTGTATAACCTCCCCTCCTTTGGTGAGAGGGAACTGTACAACCTCCCTCCTTTGGTGAGAGGAAACTGTATAACCACCTCTCCCTTTGGGAGAGGGTTGGGGTGAGGGTTAAAACCTTTAATTAATCACAACTTACATCAACCACATCATGCAATTTCGCTAATTGGTTGATCAACAAATGAATTTCTCTCGTACTGGTCACACAAAAATCTAACCAAACTTTATCGTTTTCCAATTTCATGGTTAATTTGGTCACGCTATACCCACGCAGACGGACAACACGTAAAATGCGTTCAAGCACTTCAGGACTTGGATTAGCCACAATGGTTAATTCATGTAATAACATATTTTCTCCCCGATTAATTTTCTAACATATCCGCATTGCATGCACCCGGTGGCACTAACGGCCAGACACATTCTTCCGGTGGAATGCAAACATGCAAGAAATAGGCGGTGGGTGATTGCAATAAACGATCTAACGCCGCATCTACTTCACTGGCTTTCTCAATACGTTCACCCGCAATATCAAAGGCTTTTGCTAGCGTGACAAAATCTGGGTTGTCGTCTAAAATCGTGGAACTGTGGCGTTCATTAAAAAACAAGGATTGCCATTGACGCACCATGCCTAAGCGTTGGTTATCCAACAGCACAATTTTCACTGGCACATCATAGGACTTCACCGCCCCTAATTCTTGAATATTCATCATAATTGAGCCGTCACCCGTGACCAAAATCGACTGATCTTGCGGACGTGCCATTTTAGCACCAATAGCCGCAGGTAAACCAAAGCCCATGGTGCCGAACCCTGCCGAAGTAATAAAATTCTCTGGGGCGTAATAATCAATATGTTGTGCTGACCACATTTGATGTTGTCCCACGTCAGTCACAATAATATCGGTTGGGGCTTTTTTATCAGATAATTCATGCAATAACCAAGTCGGTTCAATATTACCTGCCCCTTGATTTTTCCCATAAGTAAAATCAAATTGTTGTTTTAACTGCTGAATATTGTCACGCCAAGGTTGAATGTTTAACGGTTGGCTCAAGCCTTGCAGAATTTGAATTAAATCCCCTTGCAATGCCACATCTGCGGTGCGTAATTTGTTAATTTCCGCCGCATCAATATCCCCATGAATCACTTTGGCATGAGGGGCAAAGGTGTCTAATTTGCCTGTCACACGGTCATCAAATCTTGCCCCTAACACCACCAATAAATCCGCCTCTTGCACCGCTAAATTGGCGGCTTTCGTGCCGTGCATGCCAATCATGCCCATATAATAAGGGGTATTGGCAGGAATCGTGCCTAAGCCTTTTAAGGTTGATACACAAGGAATTTGGGTCGTTGCAATAAATTGACGCAAGGCCGTCGTGGCATTCGCCATACCAACCCCACCACCAATATAAAGCACAGGTTTCTTTGAATTTTTTAATAATTGCACCGCACTTTCGAGCTTACTTGTCGGGACTTTTTGTGGGGCTAACGCCGGATACACCACCGGTTTCGCCTCGGTGGGTGCTAATTGAATATCACGAGGAATATCCACTAAGACAGGACCGGGGCGACCACTACGTGCAATTTGAAAGGCTTTGGCAATAATCTCAGGCAGTTCATCTACGGATTGCACGATAAAACTGTGTTTAGTACAGGCCAAGGATAACCCCAACACATCCGCCTCTTGGAACGCATCCGTGCCGATTAAGTGGCTAGCCACTTGCCCTGTAATGGCGACCACCGGAATGCTGTCCATAAACGCATCCCCCAAACCGGTGACAAGGTTGGCTGCACCGGGGCCAGAGGTGGCAATACACACCCCCACAGTGCCGTTGCCCAAGGCTCTGGCATAACCAATGGCCTCCATGGCTGCACCCTGTTCATGACGACACAGAAAATGTTCAATGCCACAATCATAAAGGGCATCATACGTAGGCATAATCGCTCCACCGGGATAACCAAACACAATGTTGACCCCCTGAGCTTTCAGACATTCAGTGACTAATCTTGCTCCATTCATTGTTGTACCTGCAAATTCGTTATTGTTTTAGCGTAATATTCTTCATTATAACGATCTTTCTTATTATTCCCACTATTTATTGAGAAAAGTGCGGTCATTTTTTAGTGATTTTTGCTATAATTTCAAAAAATACCAGATTTAAGGATAAAAAATGCAAAACTTGCCTTACCGTGCCGTAGTGTCCGATATGGATGGCACCTTGTTAAACGCTCATCACGTGGTCGGTGAATTTACCGCTGCGACCCTTGAAAAAGTGGCGGCTAAAAATGTGGATATTGTACTTGCCACAGGGCGTGGCTATCCAGATGTGGCATTTATTTTAAATAAAATGAACATCGAAAACGCCGCCATGATCACCTCCAACGGTGCGGAAGTGCATAATTTGCAAGGCGAGTTAATTTACAGCAACTATTTACCTGAACAACTGGCTTTTGACATAATGCAAGAACCCTTTGATCCGTACAAAATTTGTTTAAACAGTTATCAAGGTGAGGACTGGTTTATCAATGTGGATATTCCCGAATTAAACAAATATCACCAAGAAAGTGGCTTTACTTATCAGGTGGTAGATTTTGCCAAACATCATGGCAAACATTGCCAAAAAATCTTTTTTATCGGACGTACGTTGGACGATTTATTGCCTTTAGAACAACGCCTAAAAGAAAAATACGGTGACCAAACCGCCATTATTTATTCCACACCACAATGCCTAGAAGTGATGAATAAAAACGTGTCAAAAGCCACCGCACTTTCCGAGCTATTAAAGCAACGTGACTACGATTTATCTCAATGTATCGCTTTCGGCGACGGCATGAATGATAAAGAAATGCTAGAAGAAGTGGGCAAAGGTTGCATTATGGCCAATGCTGATCCGAGATTACTCACCGCCTTACCTGACTTAGAACGAATTGGCTTGAATAAAGATGAATCGGTGGCGAGTTATTTGCGAGCGGTATTTGGGGTGTATTAAGCATAAAGAAAAACCCACGAAAGTGGGTTTTCATTTCTGAGATAATATTTAAACGTTATCAATCTGCCCCAACAATGAACGTAAACGTTCTTGCCAACTGTCATGCTCCACTTTTAATTGCTCATTTTCATTACGTAACGCATCATAGGCTTGTTGAGCTTGTTGATTTCTGTCTTTTAATTCTTCTACTTCTAATTGAAGTAATTGAATGGTTTCAACGGCTTGTCGGATTTTACCCTCTAGCTGATCTAAAATTTCTAATGACATAATAAATTCCTTTAAAAAAATAATGTAAGTGTTACTTGGTATTCTACCCATATATGCCCGTTTTTAAAAGTGGCAAATGAGAAAAAATGGTCAGAACAGCGAATTTTTTCATGCTCACCATAACACAGGGCGCAAACTGGTGCTAAAATAACGGCAATTTAATCCAACAGAGGAAATGGCAACATGAACAGATTATTATCGATAGAATTTTCACGTATTACCGAGGCCGCTGCACTGGCTGCTTTTGCTTGGTTAGGGCGAGGGGATAAAAATGCGGCGGACGACGCAGCGGTGAAAGCCATGCGCTTTATGCTGAATCAAATGGAGATGGATGCGGAAGTGGTGATCGGCGAGGGCGAAATTGACGAGGCGCCGATGTTGTATATTGGCGAGAAATTAGGCTCAGGAAAAGGCGAGCAAGTGGCCATTGCGGTGGATCCCATTGATGGCACTCGTATGACGGCAATGGGGCAAGCGAACGCCATTTCTGTGTTGGCGGCGGGCGGAAAAGAGACGTTCTTGCGGGCGCCCGATATGTATATGGAAAAATTGGTGGTGGGGCCAGAAATGCAAGGCATGATTGATTTAAGTCTGCCGATTGAACAAAACCTCCGCCGTGTGGCGCAAAAATTGGGGAAATCCATGAGCCAAGTGACCGTGATGGTATTGGCTAAACCTCGTCATGATGAGGTGATTAAGAAAATTCAGCAAGTGGGCGCCAGAGTGTTTGCAATTCCTGATGGTGATGTGGCGGGTGCGTTATTATGCTGCTTGCCGAATGGCGGTGTGGATATGCTTTATGGCATTGGCGGCGCACCCGAGGGCGTGGTGACGGCAGCAGCCGTGCGTGCCTTGGGTGGCGATATGCAAGCCCGTTTATTGCCACGTCATCAAGTGAAAGGCGACAGCCCTGAAAATCGAAAAATTGGCGAGGAGGAAATTCGCCGTTGTGAACAACAAGGCGTTGCCGTGAATCAGATTCTACGTTTAGAAGATTTAGCCAAAGACGATAATCTTGCTTTTGTAGCCACAGGCATCACCAACGGCGAATTGCTGAAAGGGATTCAACGTGAGGGCAATTTGGCGACCACTGAAACCTTACTTATTCGAGGCAAATCTCGCACCATTCGCCGCATTCAATCGACCCATTATTTGGATCGTAAAGAGGCAGCGATTTATGAATTGATTGGGGATTAACCGTAAGAATAATGTTTAACCTCGTGCGTCAGTGCGAGGTTATTTCACCATTTCACTAAAGGTCAATTCATAATTATCGCCATCACGGGTGTATTTTAAATAGCGTGGAAATTGCTCACCTTGGTGTTTTTTCACGGTAATGTCTTTATCACCGGTTTTAAAGGTATAGGTGATTTCCGTCACGTTTTGTCCTGCAACACTCAAATTTTGTTGGCTTTTTTTCACAAATACATTATCCATTGGATAGAGTTTTTTACCGTTGGTAATAATAAAGTTATTCGGCAATTTATCGTAATAGGTGAGCTGAAATGCCATGGTAAATAAATCGTACACGGTGTTATCAACATTTTCTGTATTTAAACCGCTTTTGACTTTGCCGTATTCAATTTGTTTACCGTTGATTTTGGCGAGGGCATAGGTGTTGCTGTTGCGGGTGTCTTTGTAATTCAACATGGTAAAATTACGGTTGTCATGGGTGCCAGAAGAAATAAACTGGATATTATATAATGGCACGTTAATTTTAGCCGTGATGGAATAGTTGGCGCCGCTTTCGCTGAAATGCACGTAGGCGGGCATCAGGTAGTTTGAACTGTATTTGATATTATAATCCACGGCTTGCGCTAGCGTTGCTGTGGTTAAGGCACAAAGTGCGGTAATTAATTTGAATAATTTCATAGACTTTCCTGAAATATTACCCTCACCCTACCCCTCTCCCAAAGGGAGAGGGAATTGAATAGGGGAATATTTAAATTGTAATTAACTTCAAAATCGTTCCCTCTCCCAAAGGGAGAGGGAATTGAATAGGGGAATATTTAAATTGTAATTAACCTCAAAACCGTCCCCTCTCCCTTTGGGAGAGGGCCAGGGTGAGGGTAAAACCTTATTGCGCCGGCACAAACCCAATCGCCTGATAAACATCCGCCAAGGTTTTCGACGCACGTTCACGGGCTTTTTTTGCACCCTCTGCGGCAATTTGATTGAGCAAGGTTTCGTTATTGCGGTAGTGATAAAAACGTTCTTGCAACTCGGTTAACATTGCCACCACGCTTTCCGCCACGGCACCTTTTAAATGACCATACATTTGCCCCTCGAATTCTTTTTCGAGATCCGCAATCGGCACATCACGAATCACCGACAGAATTTCCAATAAATTCGACACGCCCGCTTTGTTTTGCGGATCATAACGCACTACTGGCGGTTCTTCGCCGTCGGTCATGGCACGTTTGATTTTTTTCTCGACAGATTTCGGATCTTCTAACAACGTAATCACATTGTTACGGTTGTCATCCGATTTGGACATTTTTTTGGTCGGTTCTTGCAATGCCATAATTTTTGCCCCTGCTTTCGGGATAAAGGCTTCTGGCACCACAAAAATCTCGCCTTTTTCCGTTGGGTATAAGGCATTAAAACGTTGCGCAATGTCACGGGTAATTTCAAGGTGTTGACGCTGATCTTCGCCCACAGGCACTTGGTTGGCTTGATATAACAAAATATCTGCGGCCATTAACACTGGGTAAGTAAATAGCCCCACGTTCACATTGTCCGCATGTTTACTGGATTTATCTTTAAACTGCGTCATGCGCCCCATTTCACCGAAATAAGTGTAACAGTTCAACGCCCAAGCTAATTGCGTATGTTCTGGCACATGGGATTGAATAAAAATGGTGCTTTTGCTTGGATCGATACCGCAAGCTAAATATAACGCCAAGACGTCAAGGCTGGCTTTGCGTAATTGCGCAGGATCTTGGCGCACTGTGATGGCGTGTAAATCCACGATACAAAACAGACATTCAAAATCGTCTTGCATTTTCACCCACTGACGTAAGGCACCCAGATAATTTCCAATGGTTAATTCACCAGATGGCTGTACGCCACTTAATACAACGGGTTTGCTCATTTTCTGTTCCTTAAAAACGTTAATAAAATTCACCGCAGTTTACACGATATTGAGAATATCCGCAAAATCATCCAACACCCAATCGGGCTGACTGTCGCTGATTGGGATATTGTAATTGTAGCCGTAAGTCAAGCCGACGGCTGCACAACCCGCATTATGTGCGGCTAAAATATCATTGCGGGAATCCCCCACAAATAACATTTGGTGCGGATAAAACCCGAATTTACCGCATAAATAATACAGCGGTGCGGGGTGTGGTTTAATTGCAGGCAAAGATTGTCCGCCAAGGGTTTCGCTAAATAAATGGTCGATCCCAAAGGCTTGTAGCACGGGCAATACGTGCTGTGTCGGTTTATTGGTAACCACCGCCAAGATAAAACCACGGGCTTTTAATTGTTCTAATGTGCTTTTGACATTCGGGTATAAACGGCTTACGTTACATAAATTTTCACCATAAAACACATTAAAACGTTGTTTTAACTGGGTGATTTGTGTTTCGTCTAAGGTGCGACTGGTTTGTTGTTCTGCCCAACTCAAGGCACGGCTAATTAACACCTCGGCGCCGTTACCAATCCACGTCAGCACTAAATTTTCATCTGCTTGTGGATAATCAAATTCAGCCAAGGTTGAATTGACCGATAAGGCCAGATCAGGCAAGCTGTTGACTAAGGTGCCGTCTAAATCGAAACCGATTAATTTAAATGCGGAGGCCATATTATTTTCTCACGGCAATGGCTTCAATTTCTAAGCCCACATCTTTTGGCAAACGGGCGACTTCCACGCAAGAACGCGCAGGGAAATTCGGGTGTTGATTTTCTTGGAAGAAACGTTCATATTCCGCATTCACCGCTGCAAAGTGGTTGAGATCTTTCACAAATACCGTGGTTTTCACAATATCCGCCACGCTTAAACCCGCTTGTTGCACAATGGCTTTGATATTTTCTAAAGATTGACGGGCTTGCGCCACGATATCCGTTGGCACCTCACCGGTGGCAGGATTGACGGGAATTTGGCCCGACGTGAAAACAAGATTGCCGAGATCCACGGCTTGGACATAAGGGCCAATGGCGGCGGGGGCGTTGTCGGTATGAATGATATTGGTCATGATTATTTTTCCTCTTAATCTGAATAAATAGTCTATTACGTAAGAACATGAAAAAATAGCCAAGAACACACTTGGCAGCAGTTATAAGCTACCAGAAAAAATAGGGCTTTTCCAGTAAAAAGTGCGGTGGTTTTTATTTGTATATTTTCCTGATGGTAAATAATGTTTTCATAAAATGGCTATTTATTTCCGCTCACCTTGCGAGTAAACTGAATCCTAAATAAAATTGGAGAAATTAATGCTACAAACAAGATACGCACAAGACCGTGGTGATGGTTCATTTGATTGGCTAAAAAGCGCCCATACTTTTTCGTTCGGCAGCTATTACGATCCTCGTCATATTCATTTTTCCCATTTACGGGTGATCAATGAAGATTTTATTGCGCCAGAACGAGGTTTTGGCAAACACCCCCATGACAATATGGAAATTTTGACCTATGTGTTAAATGGCCGTGTGGCGCACCAAGACAGCATGGGAAATCAAACCGAATTAAAGGCGGGCGAATTTCAAATTATGTCGGCAGGTTCGGGGATTTTCCATTCAGAAATCAACCCAGATGCAGAGCAAACTTTACATTTATATCAAATCTGGATTATCCCGAATAAAAAAGACATTACGCCAAGATATGCTCAAGGTCACTTTGCCGATAAACAAGGCGGCACCTTGATTTTGTCTCCTGAGGCGAGTGAGGGATCATTTAAAATTTATCAGGATATGAAATTATGGCGCTACCAATTTGAGGCCGAAAGTGCGGTGGAAATTTCGCTAGATTTACACCGCAGTTATTGGTTGCAAGTGGTGCATGGTCGCTTATCCGTGAATGGCGAGACATTAAAGACGAGCGACGCCGTAGCGATTAAAGCCGAACAGGCGTTACAAATTAAAACCGAAAACCAAGTTGAATTTTTATTGTTTGATTTGGTCTAATCTTTCTATCCATACAATTATAAGGAAAATAACATGACAAAACAGATTGCCGTTTTAGTGGGAAGTCACAGCAAAACATCATTTAACCAAATCGTGGCGAAACACTTACAAGCCATTGCGCCTGAAAATATTCAACTGAATGTTGTTGAGATTGCGGATTTACCTTTATATGACCGTGATTTAGACGAAAACAGCCCAACGCAATATGTGCGTTTTCGCCAACAAATTGCAGCAGCGGATGGGGTTTTATTCGTCAGCCCTGAACACAACGGCAGCGTGCCGGCGGTGTTAAAAAATGCGGTGGATATTGGTTCACGCCCATCAGGCGAAAGCCTTTGGATTGGCAAGCCGGCGGGCGTGGTGACTGTGACCGCAACGGATGGCGCTGGCGTCACGGCGAGCTTAAAAGCCTTAGTGACAGCGCATTATGTCAACACCAAATTATTACCAAATATCGCACAAGTAGCGGGGATTTTTGGTGGTGTGTTTAATGAACAAGGCGAAATTGCCGCCGAAGAAGTTAAAGCGAATTTGCAAAAATTTATCAAAGAGTTTGCTGAGTTTGTGTAGTATTTAATAGATGACCCTTACTCTAAACCCTCAGTCTAAACCCTCACCCTAGCCCTCTCCCAAAGGGAGAGGGAACTGTTTAGGGGAGAGGGAACTGTTTAGGGGAAAGAGTCTGAATGAGGTAAATCAAATCAATTAACTCCACCGAACAGTCCCCTCTCCCTTTGGGAGAGGGCTAGGGTGAGGGTTACAACCCCAAGGAAAACAATGAACCCAATTAACGTCGCCATTGCCGGCAGCGGTTATTCCGCTCGATTATTTCATGTGCCTTTTTTCAACACCGATCCTCGTTATTGCATTCGTAAAGTATATGAACGCACCACCGAGCGAGCAAAGGAATGGTTGCCTGATGTGGAAATCGTGCGAAATTACACCGCACTTTTAACCGACGATATCGATCTCGTGGTGATTACCACGCCCAATCAAACCCATTATGATATGGTGAAACAGGCGATTTTGGCACGTAAACATGTGTTAGTCGAAAAGCCGTTAGTAGCAACATCACAACAAGCCATGGAATTAAAAGCCTTGGCGGAACAGCAAGGCGTTACGCTCTATGTGTATCAAAATCGCCGTTGGGATAGCCATATTGCGACTGCCCGTGAAATTTTACACAAAGACTTATTGGGCGAACCGGTGGATTGTGAAATCCGCATGGAGCGTTATGCTAAAAGCAAAAATCCAAAACAATGGAAAGAAACCGGCGAACAGGGAACAGGCTTGATGTATGATTTAGGCGTCCATTTAATCGATCAGGCGGTGTATTTATTCGGCAAACCTCAAGCCGTGTTTGCGGATATTCGTTCGCAACATGAAGATTCCATTGTGGATGATAATTTTGATGTGCATTTGTATTATGCTAATGGCCTGAAAGTGTCCTTGATGGCGAGCAAATATGTGCGTGAACCTAATGCGCAATTTGCCTTACATGGAAAACGTGGTTCCTATGTGAAAGCTAAAGCTGATTCACAAGAACGTTTGCTTATTGACGGCGTGGCGCCTGTGGGGCAATGGAATGCGGAAAAGGAAACGGATTGGGGGATTTTGCATACCGAATTGAATAACGACCTCGTGCGTTATGCTTATCCGAATGCCAACACCAGCTATCGAGCCTTGTTTGATAATCTCTATGATCATCTTGTGCAAAAGGCATCACCCTTTGTGACGTTAGATGAAGTCATTTTAGTATTAACCATCATCGAAAAAGCCTTTGAAAGCGCCAAAACTGCTCAAAAAATTGCAATTTAACGCTCAAAATGAGCAAATAACAAGGCGTATTTGCTCTTTTTTTAAAATAATTTTTTTATATTTTACATTTAAAATCAATAACCTTTACACTCCCTTTACAATTTTGTCATTTACACACATCAGATTTTCTTTATAATTCACCACATATCTTACAGGCGTGGGGACGCCTAAAGTAGGGTATGTTTAGGAACTTGAGAGAAAAAGGGATTCTCTCCATTTGGATTGGAAAGTAGTGATAGAAGTGCGATGAAAAATCAGTGAGTTTTTCATCGCACTTTTTGCTTTTAACGATTTAAATTGATTGCGCCTTGATAATTTAATTGTCGCCACGCCTCATACACTGCCACCGCCACGGAATTGGATAAATTCATACTGCGACTGTTCGCCGTCATGGGAATACGAATTTTTTGTTCCATCGGCATTTGATCGAGAATCTGCATAGGAATGCCACGAGTTTCAGGGCCAAACATCAAATAATCCCCCAATTCAAACCGCACTTCACTGTGTGCCGGTCCGCCTTTGGTGGTCATGGCAAATAAGCGTTTGGGTTGCTCGCTTTGCAAAAATAATTCAAAGGTTTTATGTTTTTTGATTTCCGCAAATTCGTGGTAATCTAGTCCCGAGCGGCGTAATCTTTTATCGTCCCACGTGAAACCTAGCGGTTCAATTAAATGTAAGCGAAAGCCTGTATTGGCACATAAGCGAATGATATTACCTGTATTTTGTGGAATTTCAGGTTCGTATAAAACAATGTCTAACATAATAATTTAGTGCGTTCATAAAAAATAATGACAAATTGTACCGCACTTTCAAGGAAAAATCTTTATGAATAAAACATCTCTGTTTCGGTTATTTATTGACGTATTTTGGCAACGTTTCCAGCAAAATAAACTCACGCAAGCCGCAGGATCGCTAACGTATAGCACCATGTTAGCCATTGTGCCATTGGTGATGGTGGTGTTCGCCATTTTCTCCGCATTTCCTATGTTTAACGAAATGACAGGCGCATTAAAAGAATTTATTTTTACCAATTTCGCCCCCTCCGCCAGTGATGTGGTTGGTCAATATATTGATGAATTTGTAGGCAATTCTAAACAAATGAGCGCCGTCGGGGTGGTGGGGTTAATTGTCACGGCATTGATGTTGATTAAATCCATTGATGACATGTTAAATCAAATTTGGCGAGCCAAAAGCCGCAGTCTGGTGTTTTCTTTTGCCATTTATTGGACCATTTTAAGCCTCGGCCCGATTTTTATCGGGGCGAGCATTGCCATTTCAAGCTATATTACCTCTTTTCAATTATTTAACGAGGGGATTAATTTACCCTTTGGCTTGAAATTATTGGGCTTTGTGCCGTTTTTTCTCACATGGTTGAGTTTTACGTTGATTTATTTGCTCGTACCTAATCAAAAAATCTATTGGCAACATGCCGCTGCGGGCGCTTTAATTGCAGCGATTTTCTTTACTCTCGGTAAACAAGGTTTCGCTTGGTATATCACCACATTCCCCTCTTATCAACTGATTTACGGCGCCATGGCCACCTTGCCGATTATGTTATTGTGGATTTGGTTAAGTTGGACCTTTATTCTACTTGGTGCGCAACTGGCCGCTGTGTTGGGCGATATGCGTTTGATTAAAGCGGGGGAATTGGATATGCACCAAGTGCGAGAAAAGGAGATGATGTAATCTTTTCCGAATAAATATCCGCACATTTTCTGGGTTTTTTGTTGTTTTTGAGTGAAAACGAAAAAAATATTGTGATCAATGTCACAATTTTGAAACAAAGTACTTTCTCATTAAGAAAAAAATGAGTATGTTTATCATAGTTTTTTTGATCTTGATGAGAATTTTATTATGAACAGAAATCAAAATTTACAACAGGCCAAAACAGACCGAGAATGGGATGTCGTCATTATTGGTGGCGGCGCAACAGGATTGGGCATAGCCGTCGATGCTGCGAGCCGTGGGTTTTCCACCCTGTTATTGGAACGTGTCGACTTTGCCAAAGGCACCTCAAGCCGCAGTACCAAATTGGTGCATGGTGGCGTACGCTACTTGGCACAAGGGGACATTGCTTTGGTGAAAGAGGCCTTGCGTGAGCGTGGCAGACTCGGCAAAAATGCACCGCACTTATTTAAAAGCGAATCCTTTATTATCCCCGGTGAAAAATGGTGGACCGCCTATTATTACACCTTAGGTTTGTGGATTTATGACCGTTTATCGGGTGCATTAAGCATTGGGCATACTCGCTATTTGAGCAAAAACGAAACCCAAACCCAATTAAAAGGGGTGAAACCCGAAAAACTCAATAATGGCGTGTGCTATTATGATGGCCAGTTTGATGATGCTCGTTTAGCCATCAACTTAGCACAAACCGCTGCAGAACAAGGGGCAACCTTAGTCAACTATTGCGAAGTGGTGGGTTTAGATAAAAATGAGGCAGGTAAAATTAACGGTGTGCAAGCCAGAGATGTGTTCAGCGGTGAACATTTTGCGGTAAAAGCCAAATGTGTCGTGAATGCGACGGGCGTATTTACCAATGAAATCAATGCCATGGATAACCCAGAAGAAATGGACGGTATTGTGCCAAGTCAAGGTATTCATATCGTGATTGACCGTGATTTCTTACCGAATGAATCCGCTTTAATGGTGCCAAAAACCTCGGACGGTCGGGTGTTATTCGCCGTGCCTTGGCATGATAAATTAGTGGTCGGCACCACCGATACGCTCGTGAAAAATGCCGAATATGAACCTCGTCCATTAGAGCAAGAAGTGGAATTTATTTTACAAACCGCCAAAGATTATTTTGTCAAAGCGCCAACACGTGAAGATGTGCGCAGTGTGTTTGTGGGCTTGCGTCCATTAGCGGCACCAAAAGGCGAAAATAAAAGCACCAAAGAGGTGTCCCGTAGCCATAAAATCCATATTAGTGATTCTGGTTTGGTGGATATTATTGGCGGTAAATGGACAACCTATCGTCAAATGGCAGAAGATGCCTTAGAGGCAGCGATTGATAAGGGTATTTTACCGAAAAAACAATGTGTTACCGTAGATTTAAAAATTCACGGACACCACCCTGCGGATATGGCTAGTCACCTTGGCTACTACGGTAGCGATAGAGCGCATATTGAGCAGCTTGCGGCAAGTGATCCAAAAGCAGGGAGCAAAATTCATCCAGACTATCCATTCCTTTACGCCGAGGCCTTATGGGCAGTGCGTGAAGAAATGGCGCAAACACTGGAAGATGTGCTGGCTCGCCGAATCCGTTTCTTGTTCTTAGATGCAAGAGTAGCTTCAGCGGTCGCAGAAGAGGTGGCAAATTACATTGCCCCAGAATTAAACAAAGATGCCGATTGGGTTGCTCAACAAGTGAGTGAATTCCGTCAGTTGTGTACACAATATCATTTTTAATCACATAAGGGAGAAACACTATGTTTGGTCCATTTAAACCAGCACCCCATATCGCAGAATTGCCTGCGGATAAAGTGGATGCGAAATATAAACAATTACGTTGGCAAGTCTTTGCTGGGATTTTCTTTGGTTATGCCGCTTATTATTTTGTGCGGGGTAACTTTGATTTAGCCCAAAAAGGCTTGATTGAGGCAGGTATGTATAATAAAGCAGAACTGGGTTTTATCGGTTCGGCTTTGGGGTTAGCCTACGGTATCTCTAAGTTCGTAATGGCGGGTATGTCTGACCGCTCTAATCCGAAAGTGTTTTTACCTTTTGGTTTGTTCCTTTCTGGCCTTTGTATGGTGTTAATGGGCATTATGCCATGGGCGACTTCTGGCGTGATGATTATGTTTGCGTTGATCTTCTTAAATGGTTGGTTCCAAGGGATGGGTTGGCCTCCGTGTGGACGTACCATGGTGCATTGGTGGTCAAAATCTGAACGGGGTACTATCGTGTCTATCTGGAACACCGCACACAACTTAGGCGGTATGGTACCGGGTGCCATGGTGTTATTAGCCAGTGCCATTTATTTCAACACTCACGGTGTACAAGCCACAGCGAAAGATGTATGGCAACAAACCTTGTATTATCCAGGTATTGCCGCTATGGTGGTGTCATTCTTAATCTATTTTGTGATGAAAGATACCCCACAATCTTGCGGTTTACCATCTATCGAAAAATGGCGTAATGATTACCCTGATAACTATGATGAAAAAACTAACGAACAAGAATTAACAACTAAAGAAATTTTTGTGACTTATGTGTTGAAAAACAAATTGTTATGGTATATCGCTATTGCAAACGTGTTCGTTTATTTAATCCGTTATGGTGTTTTAAAATGGTCACCAGTATATCTTGGCGAAGTCAAACACTTCAATATTAAAGGTACCGCTTGGGCATACACTATTTATGAATTAGCGGCGATCCCTGGTACGTTATTATGCGGTTGGGTATCTGACAAAGTCTTTAAAGGTAAACGTGGTTTAACTGGGTTCATCTTTATGATTTTAACCACGATTGCAGTAGTAGCATTATGGAAAAACCCAGCCACACCAGAGGCAGAATTAGCCAACTATGCTAACTGGTATGAAAATCCGTACCAATTAACAGACTTTATTTTAATGACCACAGTCGGTTTCTTAATCTATGGCCCAGTAATGCTAATCGGCTTACATGCCCTTGAATTAGCACCGAAAAAAGCCGCTGGTACATCCGCAGGTTTCACTGGTTTATTCGGTTATCTTGGTGGTACTGTTTCTGCCTCTGCGATTGTAGGTTGGGCAGCAGAATATTACGGCTGGGACGGTGGTTTCTATGTGATGATCGCTGGTGGTATCTTGTCTGTTATCTTGTTGTTTATCGTGATGGTAGAAGAGGGTAAACACAAAGCGAAATTAGCGGATCACTACGGTAAATAATTAATTTCATGTATTAAGGAACGATACAATATATCGTTCCTTAGTTTTATCAATAAGATAAGGAGACTTCCAATGAAACTAAGCAAATTAACTTTAGCATTAGCTATGTCAACTTTTATTGGGTTAGCAAACCCTATTCAGGTACAAGCGGCAGATCACGATCAAAATAAAATTGTGATCGCTCATCGTGGCGCAAGTGGTTATTTACCTGAACATACTTTAGAATCAAAGGCGTTGGCTTTCGCTCAAAAGGCTGATTATTTAGAACAAGATCTTGCAATGACAAAAGACAATCGTTTGATTGTTATTCATGATCATTTTTTAGATGGTTTAACCGATGTTGCGAAAAAATTTCCTGACCGTCATCGTCCTGATGGCCGTTACTACGTGATTGATTTTACGTTAGATGAAATTCAAAGCCTGAATATGACGGAGAATTTTAAAGTAGAAAATGGTAAACAAGAACAGGTTTACCCAAATCGTTTCCCTATGTGGAAATCCCATTTTAAAATTCATACTTTTGAAGATGAATTGGAATTTATTCAAGGTTTAGAGAAATCAACAGGTAAAAAGGTTGGTATTTATCCTGAAATCAAAGCGCCATGGTTCCATCATCAAAATGGTAAAGATATTGCACTTGAAGTATTAAATGTATTGAAAAAATACGGTTATACACATAAATCCGATCCTATTTATTTACAAACCTTTGACTTTAATGAGTTAAAACGCATTAAAAATGAATTAATGCCAAAATTGGGTATGGATTTAAAATTGGTTCAATTAGTCGCTTATACCGACTGGCACGAAACAGAGGAAAAGGATAGTCAAGGTCAATGGATCAACTATAATTATGACTGGATGTTTAAATCGGGTGCAATGCAAGAAATTGCAAAATATGCAGACGGAGTCGGACCAGGTTGGTATATGTTGGTGGATGACAAAGCATCTAAATTAGGTGATGTTAAATTAACCCCAATGGTGCAAGATATTGCTAAAACGAAATTAGAACTTCATCCTTATACGGTTCGTAAAGATGCCTTACCTGAATTTTTTAGTGATGTTAATCAGATGTATGATGCGTTATTAAATAAATCAGGAGCAACAGGAGTATTTACTGATTTTCCAGATACTGCAGTAGAATTTCTGAAACATAAGTAATAATACAAAGTTAAACAATCGTTGTAGGTTAGGCTGTTTAACTATGATTAAGGGGCATACTATGCAAGTTTATGCCCCTTAATTTATGTTCTTAAAGTAAAATCGCCCAAAAAGTGCGGTCAATTTTTTAAAAATATTCTGAATGGGTCGCTAACCGATACAATTCAATGCCTTGAACTTCTTCGTTGATTGCATAGACTAAAAGCAGATCATTACGCACATGGCACTCTCTAAACTGCTTGAGATTACCTTTTAACTGATGATCTCGATACTTCGCAGGCATATCAACGCCACTCAAAAGACAATCAGCAACTTCGATCCATTCTGGTGAATAAAAGACATCTTGATGTTTCTTCGCATCTTTTTTGAATGTTTTCTGCGGTAAAAAGTCATATTTAGCCACTAACTTTGTACCCATTTAATAAGATCTTCAGTCGATTTGCAGACATTTTCGTTATCATTTGAGCGTGCGGCGGCAAATTGTTCTAAAAGCTCTTTTTCAACATCTGCCCGATAGCCCTTTGTGCTGTTATAGCTCAGAGATAAAGGAATCTCGCCAGTTTTTACCACTTGGTTCAAAAGCATTTTAAATAACTGGGTAAAGGATAACCCATAACCGTCAATAATTACTTTGGCCTCATTTTTTAGATTTTCATCAATACGGAAATTTAGATTTGAAGTCGCCATAATACCCCCTTTTGTCATTACAAATAATGACATTGTAATGATAAAAGCTAAAAATATCAATACAATTAGTGACGCTTTCAATATACAGTTTAATTATGATGATTAAGGGATGTATAATAATGTTCCTTACTTCTTCTGGAGAAATAAATGATCGCATTAATCCAACGTGTCACTCACGCCAATGTGAACGTAGACAACCAAACTGTCGGTGAAATAGACAAAGGCTTATTGGTATTGCTCGGTGTGGAAAAAGAAGATGATCAAGCGAAAGCGGATAAATTAGTGGAGAAAGTGCTGAATTATCGGGTCTTTGCGGATGAACAGGGTAAAATGAATCTCAATGTGCAACAAGCAGGCGGTTCGCTATTGGTGGTGTCACAATTTACTTTGGCGGCAGATACACAAAAAGGCTTGCGCCCGAGTTTTTCTAAAGGGGCCTCGCCTGATTTAGCCAATGAATTGTATCGTTATTTTGTGCAAAAGTGCGGTGAAAAAATCGCCGTTTCTACGGGGCAGTTTGGTGCCGATATGCAAGTGAGTTTAACCAATGATGGCCCCGTTACGTTCTGGTTAACGGCTTAACAAAAATTAGTTTTTGCAAGATGCGGAAAGTCGGTTATACTTAACGCCTATTTTTATTTATTTGCATTTGAGAACAATATGGAAGAATTTATGCCGTTGGCAACACAATTTGCCAAAAACCATACCTTGTTAGTGGTCGCTTGGGTCGCTATTTTTGTGGCAACCATTTATGTATTCGTCAAATCTGCCTTAAGCAAAGTGAAATTAATTACAAATTCACAAGCGGTGGCGTTAATCAATAACAAAGATGCCGTGGTGATTGATTTGCGTAGTATTGACGAGTTTAAACGTGGCCACATTATTCATAGTAAACAATTTTTGCCAAGCGATATTAAGAAACACAATTTAGGCAAACTAGAACAACATAAAGAGATGCCAATGATTTTAGTGTGTGCCACCGGTGCCGTGGCGAATACCTCTGCGGAAATCTTGTCAAAACAAGGCTTTAGCGAAGTGTATGCGTTACAAGAGGGCATTGCGGGTTGGAACGCTGCCAATTTACCATTAGTGAAATAAGGATTTTATATGACTGAAGAAACACAAGCACCAACACAAGAACAACAACCTGAAGTGGTTTTTCAAATTCAACGTATTTATGTGAAAGACGTGTCTTTTGAGGCGCCGAATTTACCGCATATTTTTCATCAAGAATGGAAACCGAATTTGAGCTTTGATTTAAGCACAGAGGCGAAACAATTGGGTGATGATTTGTACGAAGTGGTGTTAAACATTTCGGCGGAAACCACTATGGAGGACAGCAAAGAAGTCGCCTTTATTTGCGAAGTCAAACAAGCCGGTGTGTTTACGATTAGCGGTTTGGAAGATATGCAAATGGCCCATTGTTTAACGTCACAATGCCCGAATATGCTGTTCCCTTATGCACGTGAATTAATTTCGAGCTTAGTGAATCGTGGTACATTCCCTGCGTTGAATCTTGCGCCAGTCAATTTTGATGCGTTGTTTATGGAACATTTACGTCGCATTGAGCAAGAAGAAGAGCAAGCGGAAAAACCGACGACTCATTAATTAAATTGTCGGGGCGGATTGCGATTTCCGCCCTCATTATCCAATTTTAAGGCGTTAGTCATGACCACTCCAACACCAATTAGCGTTCTCGGGGCTGGATCTTATGGCACATCTTTAGCCATTGCCTTTTCCCGTAATAACTTCCCCACTTATCTTTGGGGACACAACCCTGAGCATTGTCGTCAATTAGAAAATGCCCGACAAAATGCCCGTTTCTTGCCGGAAATTCCCTTTCCTACGGCGTTGCATATTGAATCGGATCTTAAAACTGCGGTGCAAAAATCCCGAGATTTGTTGATCGTGGTACCAAGCCATGTATTTGCGGAGGTGATCGATCAAATTAAACCGCACTTACGCCCCGATAGCCGTATTGCGTGGGCAACAAAGGGATTGGAACGAGATACAGGGCGGTTATTGCAAACGGTGATTGAAGAAAAGTTGGGGACGCATTATCCTTTGGCCATGTTATCTGGCCCAACATTCGCCAAAGAACTCGCCGCCGGTTTACCCACAGCGATTGCCTTGGCGTCTAACGATCCACAATTTGCGGTGGAATTACAAAATCGCATTCATTGCAGTAAGCATTTTCGAGTGTATTTAAATCAAGATATGATCGGCGTACAGCTCGGCGGTGCGGTGAAAAACGTGATTGCCATTGCGGCGGGCATGTCGGACGGTATGGGTTTTGGCGCCAATGCCAGAACCGCATTGATTACCCGTGGCATTGCCGAAATCAGCCGATTAGGGGTGTCTTTAGGTGCAGATCCGAAAACCTTTATGGGCATGTCAGGCTTGGGCGATTTAGTGTTAACCTGTACTGACAATCAATCTCGTAACCGTCGTTTTGGCCTAATGTTGGGGCAAGGTGTGTCAGCAGAACAAGCCATGCAAGAGATTGGTCAAGTGGTGGAGGGTTATTATAATACCAAGGAAACCACGTTGTTAGCCCAACGGCAAGGGGTGGAAATGCCGATTACAGAGCAAATGTATCAAGTGTTGTTCCAACATAAAAACGCCAAAGATGCCGCCATGGCATTATTAGGGCGTGAGAAAAAAGCAGAATAAGGGAGTAAACCATGTTGAATGAGGTATGGCAGAAAATTCGTGATGAGGCCAAGGAATTGGTGGATCACGAACCTGTGTTAGCGAGCTTTTTCCATTCCACCATTTTAAAGCATAAAAATCTGGGCAGTGTGTTGAGCTATATTCTGGCGAACAAATTAGCCACCGCCACCATGCCCGCCATTACCTTGCGTGAAATTATCGAAGATGTGTATCAGGATCAACCGAGTATTATTGAAAGTGCCGCTTGCGATATTCACGCCGTCCGCCAACGTGACCCTGCGGTGGAATTATGGTCAACTCCGTTGCTTTATTTGAAAGGGTTCCACGCCATTCAAAGCTACCGCATTACCCATCATTTATGGCAAACCGAACGCCGTTCACTTGCCATTTATTTACAAAACCAAATTTCAGTCGCCTTTGATGTGGATATTCACCCCGCCGCACGGATTGGTTGTGGCATTATGTTCGACCATGCCACCGGCATTGTGGTGGGGGAAACTGCTGTAATTGAAAATGATGTGTCTATTTTACAAGGTGTCACACTCGGTGGTACAGGCAAAGAAACCGGCGACCGTCACCCTAAAATCCGTGAGGGCGTGATGATCGGGGCGGGAGCAAAAATTCTCGGCAATATTGAAGTGGGCAAATACGCCAAAATCGGGGCCAATTCCGTGGTGTTGCAACCTGTTCCTGAACATGCCACTGCTGCTGGCGTGCCAGCTCGGATTATCGGCAAAGATCGAGATGCCAAACCAGCCTTTGATATGAACCAGTATTTTATTGATGATGCGGAAATGTTGAATATTTAATGGAATTTTATCTACAAATTTTTCCATTTGTACAAAAAGTAGTGTTACATCTCATTATTTATTTTTATAAAAGATGTAACACTATTAACAACAAATAAATGTGTAGATTATTTCCGACTATTCAACAACTGATCTGCATTATCCAAAGTCACTTTTGTCCAAGGTACATCATAACGTTTGGATTTACCGTCATTCCACTCCATTTTTCCCTTGTATTGTTCCCAAATATCGGACATTGGTTGATAACTATCGCCAATAACTGCTCTTAAAGCCACATCAATAGAACCTTGAATTTGCCCTTTAGCATCTTGCAAAATTGAGGTCATTTTTTTCTCTTTTACGGCATAAATCGCATCACTGACACCATCCACCCCAGCAATTGCAAAATCATTCACATTTAGCCCCGCACTTTGAATGGCTTCAATGGCACCTAATGCCATTTCATCATTTTGAGCAATAATACCATTGATTTTACCGCGGTGTTTTTGTAGCCAGTTTTCCATTAATGGAATAGCTTCTGAACGTGACCAGTTAGCGGTTTTACGTTCTAGAATTTTGATGTTATCTTTGCCACATTCTGCGATAGCTTTTTCGTTACCTTGACCACGTTGGATTTCACCCGATCCCCCTTTAGGACCTTCAATAATCACCACATTGCCTTTGCATCCCATTTTTTCTAATACCGCTTTCGCTTCTAAATAACCACCCTCTACATCATCTGAAACGACTTCACTGGTCATTTTATCGGTATTTAAACGAGCATTTGTGACCACCACGGGGATATTGGCTTTATTTGCCATGGTGACGACATCAATATTGGCTTCATAATCCATCGGATTAATGACAATAGCATCAGTCTTGGTTTGGATAGCGGTTTCCGCTTGATTGTTTTGTACAAGCGGATCATAACGACCGTCATAAACCGTTAGGGTTGCAATACCCTGTTTAACTGCAGGATGTTCTTTGGCATATTTATCCATTAGTTGAACAAATTCTGCTTTCATACCATACATTAAAATAGAAATTTTAACAGGTGTTTGTTGTGCCACTGCAACAGATGAAACAGCGAGAGCAATAGATGTTAATAGTAATTTTTTCATAGCATTTTCCTCTTTGGATTAAATAAAAGATTGAGTGTTTAAATAGGGTCAACAGACCCTAAAACTATCTGCGAATTTTTCTTGACGGATCTAACATCACTGCGACGACGATTAATACCCCCTTAATTAATTGTTGATAATAAGATTGCACCCCTAATAAATCCAGTCCATTGTTTAACACACCAATAATTAGAATCCCAAAGAATGTTCCCATTAATGTACCAATTCCGCCTACCATACTGGTTCCCCCAATAACGACAGCAGCAATAGCATCTAATTCATAAGCTGTTCCTGCGTTGGTTTGTGCGGAACCTGTTCGTGCTGTAAGAATTAATCCAGCGATGGCAGAAAGTACACCACAAAGGGTATAAACAAGGGTTTTGATTTTATTAACATTAATACCTGATGTTCTGGTGCTTTTTTCGTTACCACCTACTGCATAAACATAGCGACCAAAAGTGGTTTTATTCAACACAATCCAAGCAAAAATAAAGATCAGTAAGAACAAAATAATAGGGATTGGAATAGCATCAAATAAATAACCATTTCCTAACCAACGAAAATCTGAATTTAGCTGAGAAACTGGGTTACCATCTGTGGAAAGTAAAGTTAATCCCCTTGCAATAGAAAGCATACCCATTGTCACAATAAAGGGCTGTAAGTTGTATTTTGCGATGACAGCACCATTAATAAATCCAGCTATCGCTCCAACCAAAATTGCCACAAAAATAGGCAACCATAATGCCATATCGGTATTGCCAATCGCCAAACCGCTATTTGTTGTGGCAAAACGAGCGGCCACAATACCAGCCAAAGCCAGTACTGCCCCCACTGAAAGGTCAACCCCAGCTGTGATGATAACGAAAGTCATACCAATAGCTAATATACCGTTAATTGACACCTGTCTTAACACGATCAACGCATTATCTTTGCTTAGAAAATAGTTATCTGCCCAATAACCATAATAAACGCAAATTTCCCCCGCAATAGAGATTACAATACACAGCACAAGAAAGGCTAAAATAATGCCATATTTATTCATATTCTGTTTTAACACATTGTTTTTCATAATATATCCTTTTATTATTGAAGAAAGTTATACGGACAAATTCATTAGTTTGGACTGAGTTAATTCATCTCTTGATAATATGCCATTGATTTTTCCATCTTTTAAAACAATGACACGATCACTCATACCAATAATTTCAGGTAATTCAGAGGACACCATAATGATAGATTTCCCTTGATTGGCAAAATCAGACATAAAATCATAGATTTCTTTTTTAGCACCCACATCAATGCCTCGAGTCGGTTCATCTAATAGCAATATTTCAGGATCTAACAATGCCCATTTGCCTAAAATAACTTTTTGTTGATTTCCGCCGCTTAAATTAATCACCTTTTGATCTTGGTTTGGTGTTTTTATATTGAATTTTTTAATCATATCTATGGCTCTGGCTTTGGTTTGACTATCATTAATTAAGCCTGATTTTGTGACCTCTTTAAGAGAAGATAAATTAATGTTCTCACCGACAGAAAGGCACAACACTAAGCCTGTTTCTTTCCTATCTTCAGTCACATAAGCAAGACCTGCTTCAATAGCTTGTTGTGGTGAATTTAACTGAAGTGTGTTGCCTTTAAAGCGGATTGAACCAGAGGCAGGTTTTTCTAAACCAAACAGCAGATCGAGAATTTCACTTCGTCCAGATCCAACTAAGCCGTATATACCTAAGATTTCCCCTTGTTTTAGATTAAAACTGATATCTTCAAGAAAATGATTCCAATGTAGATTATTCACTTCCAATACGACATTTTCTGTTGGGCTGTTATATTTAGAAAATTCCTGACTTAATTCGCCACCAATGATGTATTCAATGAGTTTTTCTCGGGTAATGTCTGCGATTTCTCCCTCATAAATATACGTACCATCACGAAACACCGTAAAGGTATCGGCAATTTCAAAAAT
Organism: Lonepinella sp. BR2357; assembly: GCF_051851525.1. Taxonomy (NCBI): domain Bacteria; kingdom Pseudomonadati; phylum Pseudomonadota; class Gammaproteobacteria; order Pasteurellales; family Pasteurellaceae; genus Lonepinella; species Lonepinella sp. BR2357. The sequence goes on from NZ_JBPDVG010000007.1 coordinate 95,005, forward strand.
TTCAGAAAGACGGTGAGAAACATAAATAATCCCTTTACCTTTTTCAGCTAATTGGCGAATCGCTTGAAATAATTTCAAGGTATCTTCCTCACCAATGGCAGAGGTTGGTTCGTCCATAATGATAATATCGGCATTAGAATGAGAAAGTGCTTTAGCAATTTCCACTAATTGTTGTTCTGCTACACTTAAATCTCGCAATCTGGTTTTAGCTGAAATATCATTAAAACCTAAATCATCTAATAACGCCTGAGCTTGTTTATTCAGTTGTTCAAAATCTACAAAGCCCATCTTTTTCGGCTCATTGCCTAAGTAAATATTTTCCGCTACGGATAAATCAGGAATACCGCTTAATTCTTGCTGAACAATGGTTATTCCACCTTGTAAGGCTTGTTTTGGGGTGGCGAAATGACATTCTTTTCCTTGAATAAAAATATGCCCTGTATCTGGTTGGATAAATCCCATTAATATGCTGAGAAAGGTGGATTTTCCCGCACCATTGCCACCACATAAAGCGTGAATAGAACCACGTCTTAAGGCAAATTCAATATTTTTTAATGCGATTACTTCGCCAAATTTTTTACTAATACCAGTGACTTCCAGTAAATAATCTGATGAATTTGTCATAGTTAATCTTCCAAATAGTTTTTGGTTAAAATGGCACAATATTTTGTATACACTTTTTCATATTGCTGTACGTTTTGAATATTGGGCGTGGTTAAAGTGCTTTGCTCTAAAATAACAAATTGATCGGTTAATTCATTGAGTAATTGTTGTTCATCTTTCGTAGAATAAGAACAAATATGAACCAAGGCCGCTTGAATAGCTGCACCCAATGCAGCTGCTTCGGAGTAGGCTAAACAAATGACTTCACAATTCATCATATCCGCAACGATTTGTCGCCATATTGGACTTTTAGCACCGCCACCAATTAAGCGAATTTGGGTGGGGTTTACCCCTTTCTGTCTAAATAAATCTAGCCCATAACGTAATCCCAAAGTTGTTCCTTCAACCATTGCACGGCATAAATTCTCAACCGTAAAATTGTTATAATCTAAACCATAGATACTTGCTTTGGCAGTAGGTAATGCTGGAACTCTTTCGCCGTTAAAGAATGGTAAAATTGTGATGCCATTTGCTCCAATAGGCGCAGATGAAACTGCAAGATTAAAATCCGTTAAATCTATTTTTAATAGTTTTTGTAATAAGGATGTCGTAGAGGTGACGTTCATTGTACAGATTAATGGCAACCAGCCATTATTAGCTGAACAGAAATTGGCTATCAGTTTTGATGCAGGTTTTATTGGTGTTGAAGAATAAGCATATAACGTCCCAGAGGTGCCTAGACTCATAGTTACAATACCATCTTTCGTATTTCCTGTGCCAATGGCACCCATCATATTATCACCACTCCCTGATGCCACCAACACATCAGGATTTAAATTCAACAGTTGAGCGATATCTGCTTTCAATTTGCCAACAACGGTATTACTTTTGATTAAAGTAGGTAGCGCATTGGTTAATATGCCATCTTTATCAATGAGTTCAATCACATCTTTATTCCAACAACGAGAATAGATATCTAATAATCCAGTGCCAGACGCATCACCATATTCCATTACCGCTTGTCCTGTTAGCCAGTAATTAATATAGTCATGCGGAAGCAATACTTTATCCACTTGTTGCCAAATGTCAGGATAAGATTGCTTTAACCAAAGTAATTTGGAGGCAGTATATCCCGTTGCAATCACTAATCCCAGTTTTGCTAAGCATTGTTCTTCACCGCCTATCATCTGTAAAAGTTGCTCATTTTGCACCGCAGTTTCAGTATCACACCACAGTTTGGCAGGGTACAAAGGTAATCCTTTTTTATCCAATACCACCAAACCATGTTGTTGACCTGAAACAGATATGGCAAGAACCTCTTGGGGATCTATCTTTGCTTGCTTAATTGCTTGTTTAAAGGCTTCAATAAAAGCAGAGATCCACCATTGCGGTTGTTGTTCTCTTTTGCCATTGGTATCGCTGATTAACTCATGTGGAGATGAGGCTTCAGCTAAGATCTTGCTTTTGTTTGTATCAATTAAAATAACCTTAGTACTTTGCGTACCACAGTCAACACCTACATAGATCCCCATTGTTATTTACTCCATTTCAATAATAATTTTTACATCTTGTGGATTGCCAGAGGCTGCTCGATCAAATGCTTCAACCGCTTGTGGAAATTTATAAACAGCTGAAATTAGCGGTTTTAGATTAATTTTTCCAGAGGCTAACAAACGAATGGTTTTCGGATACATGTTGACGTAGCGGAAAATAGTTTTAAAGGTAATCTCTTTAGCTTGTGCTGAAACAATATCAATCGGTGTCGGAGAAATAGGCATACCCACTAAGACAACTGTACCATTTGGGGCAACATAATCGGTTAACTGAGCGATTGCATTGGGCGAACCACTGCATTCAAAGAGTACATCTACGCCATTTCCATCTGTAAATTCTTTGACGACATCAACTAAATTGGTAGTTTTACTATTTACCGTATGAATACCTTGATATTGTGCGGCAATAGATAATTTATCATCTACGACATCACAAATAATGACTTCAGCACAACCACCTGCTAATGCAGATAATGCCGTCATCACACCAATTGGACCTGCCCCCATGACAAGAGCAATATCCCCAGGTTTGATTTGTGCTTTTGTTGCTGATTGCATACCGATAGCCAAAGGTTCAACCATTGCCCCTTCGGTAAAACTCACATGATCAGGGAGTTTAAAAGTAAATGCGGCTGGGTGTACAACAGATTCTCGCAAACAACCATCAATGGGTGGAGTTGCCCAAAATCTGACTTCTGGATCTAAATTATAAAAACCTGATTTAGATTGAATAGACGATAAATTCGGAATACCAGGTTCCATACAAACCCGATCACCAACCGCTAAATGCTTAACATTTTTGCCGACCTTAGTGATAATTCCTGATGCTTCATGTCCTAAAATCATCGGCTCTTTCACCACAAAAGGGCCAATTCTTCCGTGTTTATAGTAATGTACATCACTACCACAAATACCTACGGTATGAATTTTGATTTCTACATCATCATCCCCAACAGTGGTTGGAACGTCTTTATCACGAATGTACAATTTACCTGAATCTAGTACTAATGATTTCATAACTACTCCTGTTATTGATTTTTGATCTTTTAGATGGTTTAAATCCTGTTTTTTTTTACAGTATATTTTATTTTAAAAATGATTAACGTGATCGAGATCACAATTTTAGGATTTGATGAAAAATTTTTAGATCTTTTCCATAAAGGAAAAATATTGTCTTTGGGGTGATAGCGGTGTAACTAGAAAGTAGATATGCACTAAAATAAGGTATTGTGATAGTATATAAAAAAAGTAAGACATATTAAAACATCAATTAAAAATTGATAAATTAAGAATATAACTGGATACTCCTTATGATGATAAATCCACAACACACCCCCATGATGAAACAATATTTAACGCTTAAAGCAGAAAACCCCGATATTCTGTTGTTTTATCGCATGGGCGATTTTTATGAGCTGTTTTATGATGATGCGAAAAAAGCCGCTCACCTATTGGATATTTCACTGACGAAACGTGGTGCCTCCGCAGGAGAACCGATTCCTATGGCAGGCGTGCCATATCATGCGGTAGAGGGCTATTTAGCCAAATTAGTGCAGTTGGGCGAAAGTGTGGCGATTTGTGAACAAATTGGCGATCCAGCTATCAGTAAAGGGCCTGTTGAACGCAAAATTGTACGTATCGTTACACCAGGCACGGTGAGTGATGAAAATTTGTTGCCGGAACGTTTAGATAATCTGATTGTGGCCGTTTATCAAGAAAAAGATAAATTTGGTTTAGCTACTATTGACATGAGTTCAGGGCGTTTTCAAATTAGCGAACCTGAAAATAAAGAAACCTTAAAAGCTGAATTGCAACGGCTTGCTCCTGCCGAATTATTATATTGCGAAGATTTTGCTGAAATGGATATGCTTGCCAACAGCAAAGGCTTACGCCGTCGTCCTATTTGGGAATTTGAATTAGGTACAGCCATACAGTTACTTAATCGTCAATTCGGTACACAAAATCTCACCGCCTTTGGGGTGGAGAAAGCCGTGCGAGGCTTATGTGCGGCTGGCTGTTTAATTCAATATGTGAAAGACACCCAACGCACGGCATTACCCCATATTCAAAGCATCAGCCTTATTCAACATAGTGAGAATATTCAATTAGATGCGGCTACTCGACGCAATTTGGAATTGACCCAAAATCTCAGTGGTGGCGCCGAAAATACCTTGTCTGCGGTATTGGATAAATGTGTGACACCGATGGGGAGCCGTTTGCTAAAACGTTGGTTGCATCAACCGATTCGTCAAGTGGAAAAGTTACGTTTACGTCACAGCTATATTGCGGAAATCTTGCAACTGGATTTAGTTGATCAACTACAACCCTTGTTGCAACAAGTGGGCGATATGGAACGGATTTTAGCTCGAGTGGCATTATGCACCGCTCGCCCAAGAGATTTTTCTCGTTTACGCTTGGCGTTAGCACAATTACCTGAAATTAATCAAGTTCTCAAAAATTCGGAGAAATTCACCGCACTTTCCTTAGCAATCAGCGAATTTCCACGCATTTTAGATTTGCTAGAACGAGCGATTATTGACAATCCGCCTCTGTTAATCCGTGACGGTGGCGTGATCGCCGAAGGCTATCATGCCGAATTAGACGAATGGCGAAGTTTAGCCCAAGGGGCAACCCAATATTTAGACGATTTAGAACGCCGTGAACGAGAAACCACAGGGATTGATACCTTGAAAGTCGGATTTAATGCGGTACATGGTTACTACATTCAAATTAGCCAAGGGCAAGCTCACAAAGCACCGATTCACTATGTTCGCCGTCAAACCTTGAAGAATGCCGAACGTTATATTATTCCGGAATTAAAAACCTACGAAGATAAAGTTCTCAAAGCTAAAGGGGCAAGTTTGGCGTTAGAAAAGCAGCTTTATGATGAGATTTTCGATCAAATTCTACCGCACTTAGGCGGTTTGCAGTTGGCTAGTTTGAGTTTGGCGGAATTGGATGTGTTGGTCAATTTGGCCGAACGTGCAGACAGCTTACATTACGTACAACCCGAATTTAGTGATGAAATTGGGGTTAACATTGAAAACGGCCGTCATCCCGTGGTGGAACGAGTATTAAAAGATCCGTTTATTGCCAACCCTGTGGAGCTTAATCAAGAGCGTCATTTATTGATTATTACAGGGCCGAACATGGGCGGTAAAAGTACTTATATGCGACAAACCGCCTTGATTACCTTAATGGCCTATATCGGTAGTTTTGTGCCTGCGGAACGAGCGGTGATTGGCCCTATTGACCGTATTTTTACACGGATTGGTGCCAGTGACGACTTGGCATCTGGGCGTTCTACTTTTATGGTAGAAATGACCGAAATGGCAAATATCCTCCATCAAGCCACCGCACAAAGTTTAGTCTTGATTGATGAAATAGGACGTGGCACATCTACCTATGACGGTTTATCACTGGCGTGGGCTTGTGCCGAATGGTTAGCGAATCAAATCCGTTGTTTAACCTTATTTGCTACTCATTATTTTGAACTGACTGCGATGCCTGAACAGCTTAGTGGCACAGTAAATGTGCATTTAGATGCGTTGGAACATAACAACAGCATTGCCTTTATGCACAATGTGCAAGAGGGGGCCGCCAGTAAAAGTTATGGTTTAGCCGTGGCGGCGTTAGCGGGTGTGCCAAAAAATGTGATTAAGTTAGCCAAGCAGAAATTAACGCAGCTTGAGAAATTATCAAATAAAAGTGCGGTGAAAAAATCGGATATTTTATCACTTCAGGCCGAGTTACCTTTGTTAAATGAAGATGAAAGTAAAAACGAAGTGTTAGAGATGTTAGAAAAACTCGATCCAGACGAGTTAAGCCCAAAACAGGCGTTGAGTTATTTGTATCAGTTGAAAAAAATAATCAGCGGTTAGATCCTGAGAAAATTTTTACAGCATTCACGAATAAAGGTACAATGAGTATTGTAACTTTTTAGACTATGATTAATAGGAGAACATTATGAAATTATTTCCGGCTTTAATGGCCATCACGTTATCTGCACTTGTGGCGGTACAAGCCAATGCTAAAACGGCGCAATCCTCAAAATCTACCGCCAAACAAACAGAAACGAGCAAAGAGGTGTTGCTTAAACGTTTTAATCAATCTATTTCATTGCAATTTCTTGGGGTTGATAGCGGAGTGGATGAGCAAAAACAGCCAATGATTTCCTTTAAATACAAAATTAAAAATGTGGGTAAAAAAGCGATTAAAACAGTTCATTGGGCGTCTAATTTTTTGAGTGATAAGAAGTTAGTGCTAAATTACGATATTCCCGTTAACTTCAATAAAAAAGGTTTAGTAGGCGGTCAAGAAGTGCAAATTGCCTTACCTATTCCCGTGGCCAAATTACCTAAACCGTTTATTACTGCCACGAATAATGGTTCTAAAATAGATTTACTTAATGTGGCTAAATCAATCACTTATGTTGATGGTTCAAGATTAGTTGTCAATAAATAACGACGTAAGATACACATCAAAGCGATGATTCTTGGTTTCTCGGCTAAACTGCGGTGCTTTTTGGACGAGAAATTCCGCATAATCGGGGCGTTTCACCACCACACGTTTTTGTGCTAATTGCAAGGCAGGAGCAAGCAACAGGTCGGCATCTTCATCCGCCCCCACAAGGTGTTGAAACAGACGCATTTCTTTTTTAACCAAGGCGGATTTCTGTTTATGGGGATACATGGGATCGAGATAAACCACATCAGCTTTATGTTGTTTGGGGTCCAGTTCATGAATGCTTGACACCGGCAAAAGCTGTAAATTCTGCTGTAACATCTCACCAATTTCAGGATCAAGATAGGCACGGCGTAAACCGTCTTGCAATAATAATCTGACGACGGGATGACGTTCTACCAAGCGAACTTGACAGCCAATACAAGCTAACACAAAAGCATCTCGCCCCAAGCCTGCAGTCGCATCAATGACCGTAGGCAATTCACTGCCTTTAATACCAACCGCTTTTGCCACGGCTTCACCACGCCCACCACCAAATTTACGGCGGTGTGCCATGGCACCACCGACAAAGTCCACAAATACCGCACCTAATTTAGGTTCATCTAACTTGCGTAATTCCAACCGCACTTCGTCCCCGACAGCCGTTTGTACCAGTGCTAATGGGCTGTCTGGGGTGTGAATTAACCCTTGCTCTGCACAAAGTGCGGTGAAAAATTCGGAATTTTCAGTTTCACAAATCAGTTGAATCATATCAAACCTTGAGCCCTTTCTAAATCCACCACCGATTTCGGCTCTTGATGAATAATAATATCGGCATTGGGAAATAGGGCATGAATTTTATCTTCCAGTTCATCGGTAATGCGATGGGCTTGATATAAAGTTAAACTGTCATCTAATTCTAAATGCAGTTGAATAAACCGCACCGCACCGGCACGGCGAGTACAAATACTATGAATGCCGAGAATATTACGATGCTGTTCTGCCATGACTTTAATCTGGTCGATTTCGTACTGTGGCAACGCCTTATCCAGTAAAATTTGCAACGCATCCCACGCCATTTTAAAGGCATTATAGGCAATATAAAGTGCAATCCCAATGGCAAAAATCGCATCCGCATAAATAAAACCATACATATTTAACAACATCGCCACAAGAATGGCGACGTTCATCAATAAGTCCGTTTGATAATGCAAACAGTCCGCTTGAATGGCAGGGCTTTCGGTCAGTTTAATCACTTTTTTCTGATAGCCCACTAACGCAGCAGTAAACGCAATGGAGATAACACTGACACAAATCCCCATTTCTGAATTGTCGATAAATTGCGGATTGGTTAATTTGTGGATGCCTTGCAACAGCAAGAATACCGCCGAACCCGCAATAAACGCACTTTGTGCCAAAGCGGCCAACGATTCCGCTTTACCATGTCCAAACGCATGATTATGATCGGGCGGTAACAGGGCAAAACGCAATACTAAAATACTGGTAATCGACGCAAATAAATCCACCACGGAATCCGTCATAGCGGCGAGAATCGCAATGGATCCAGTTTGCCACCAAGCAAAGGCTTTAATTAAAATCAGCATACTCGCCACAGCAATGGCAAGCTGGCTGGCACGTTTCACAAATTTAGCGTAATTTTCTTCCATGTTATTTTCTCACTAACCACACACCCGATTCCATATGCTCGGTGTAAGGGAATTGATCGAACAAGGCGGCTCGCTCAATACGATGGGTTTGGCTTAAGGTTTGCAAATTATCGCATAAGGTATGCGGATTGCATGAAATATATAAAATCCGATCATAATGTTGGACTAATTTTAGGGTATCCGCATCAAGCCCCGCACGTGGTGGATCCACAAAAATTGTATTACATTGGTAGGCATTCAAATCAATACCTTTCAAGCGGTTAAATTCACGTACGCCATTTATGGCTTGGGTAAATTCTTCCGCAGACATACGAATAATCTGCAAATTATCAATGTGATTGGCCACAATATTAAATTGTGCCGCATTCACTGATGGTTTGGCAATTTCAGTAGCTAATACTTTACGAAAATTTTGAGCTAATGCCACCGAAAAATTGCCGTTACCACAATAAAGCTCAAGTAAATCTCCTTGGCTATTTTGTGTACAATCCACCGCCCATTCCAACATCTTGCAATTTACTTTCGCATTCGGTTGAGTAAAACTGTTTTCTATCTGACGATAGACATAATTTTTACCGTTAATCGGTAAAATTTCATCCACATAATCTTGGTCTAAACAAATTTTTTGCTTGGACGCTCGCCCAATAATTTGTACCGAACACCCTTGATTTTCCAACCGCAGTTTGAGCTGTTTTGCTTGTTCAACCCAGTGTTCGTCAAGGTTTTTATGGTACAACAAACTCACAATAATCTGTCCGCTTAAAGTGCTTAAATAATCAACTTGAAATAACCTATTTCGCAGTACATCTTGCTGTTTTAATAACGGCAATAGGCTTTGCATCATCTGATTAATCAGCTCACTAGCGATAGGAAAATTGTCCACCCGATAACGCTTTTTGCTTTCTTGATCGAACATAATATGATAAAGATCATCCCCATCATGCCACACCCGAAATTCTGCTCGCATGCGGAAATGTTGCGTAGGCGAAGCAAAGATCTCTAATTTGGGAGCATGAAAAGGGGCAAAAAGTGCGGTGAGTTTTTCGCACTTTTCAGCGAGTAAATTATCGTATTGTTCAGTGGGCAAGTTCATTTATCAGTTAATTAAATAGCGTAAAAATATTGGCAAGATTCTAGCATAAAATAACTTTTAAATATATTTTATCGGCATGTTCACCAGATTTTCTGTTTATCCAAAACCTATTTATCAAAGGGAAAAATTGATTAATAAAAACAAATTATACAGTATTGACTGATTAAAAATTTAGTGTTAATTTAATCAGTATATTAATTGAGATAGAATGAGAAAAACAATGAGCCTACAAGTTTTTGAGCAACAAGAAATTCGTTCTCACTGGGACGAAAATCAAGAAAAATGGTATTTTTCCGTGATTGATGTGGTGGCGGTTTTAACTGAAAGCCAAAATCCAAGACGTTATTGGAGCGACTTGAAAATCAAGCTACAAAAAGAAGGGAGCGAACTGTACGAAAAAATCGTACAGTTGAAAATGCCATCCCCAGACGGCAAAATGCGTTTAACCGATGTCGCCGACACGGAGCAAATATTTCGCTTAATTCAATCCATTCCATCCCCTAAAGCCGAGCCATTTAAGTTGTGGTTAGCCCAAGTGGGACGTGAACGGTTAGATGAACTGCAAGATCCTGAACTCACTATTGAAAGAGCGTTGCGAGATTACCAACGACTAGGCTATTCAGACGATTGGATTAACCAACGCCTAAAAAGCATTGAAATCCGCAAAGAACTCACGGATGAATGGAAACGCACTGGCGTGCAAGAAGGGCAACAGTTCGCCGTTCTCACCAATATTTTAACCAAAGCGTGGAGCGGTAAAACAGTGAAAGAATACAAACAGCACAAGGGGCTAAAAAAAGAAAATCTGCGAGATAATATGACCAATACCGAACTGATTTTAAATATGCTTGCCGAAGCGTCCGCCAAGGACATTTCATATGCCGTTAACCCTGAAAATTTTGAGCAAAATAAACAAGTAGCTCAACAAGGTGGCGAAGTAGCACACACCGCTAGAGTAGCATTGGAACAACGCACCGGACAAAAAGTGGTGAGTGAGCTATCAGCGAAACAGTTGAGAATTGGTAAGAAAAAAGCGTAAAAAGTACCGCGCATTTATGTTTTGTTGCACTGCCGGGAATTGTTATAACAGACATCATGCTAGAGTAAATATGATGTGATTAGTGTTTCTTAGCAAAAAATTCAGTTTAATTTAAGATTCAATCTTAGATTAAACTGAATTGCTGTAGACGGAAGTTTTGAATAAGGCTAAAAAAGTAATAATCCATTTTAGATCTTATTATATGGGGTGATCGTCTTCTCCCCTCTAAGTTAATAATATGTTTTCCTTAACACATGAATGGTCAAACTAAATCAAAAATCGCCCAATGACCTGTCCTCCAACCAAAATCCACGTCATTAAAATAGATGTAAAGAAAACGCCTAAATAAATATAGCCAGTTTTTAAATAACACCAATGATTAATCAAGCTGAATACAATAAATTGGGGAATAATGACGGCTAACATCATCATCCAACGTCCGCCAAATTGTGGTAAACCAATCACATCAAAACCGGGACCGATTTGCATAAAATTCGGGATAAAATGAAATAGCCATAAAATCACTAAACCACCTGCGGCAAAAATGCTGGTTTTAATTGTCCAAGTGAGAAGTGTGGATGTAAAGGATTTCCCGTTTTCTTGTTTCATTTGTACACCAATAATTAATCCATTGAATACAAAGAAGAAAAATAAAATTGGTAACCAATAAACTAAAAATAAATCCATGCGTTCGGCAGTGAGTGGTTTGAGTAACGGCCAAAGGAAACGTAATTCTACCCCCCAGTAAGTATGGACAAAACTCGCTATGGCGTATAACCAAGCCGTAAGTAATATGGCTAATAACAATGAACGAGAAATCAGATTAAATGTGGTTAAAGATGAATTGTTGGTGAATACACCAAATTCACGCAATGAAATCGTAGAACCTTTTTTCCATAATACAAAAAAGAGCAAATTAATCACCGCACTTACCACTAACCAAAGTACAATGCCATTGCCCATTTCCAATGGCATAAAAGGCAATACAGAGGCAATAGGTTCATTCGCCCCACCCCATTGAGTGAATATTGGGTAAAGAATAATGGTGGCAATAATATTCACTAAGGCAAATAATTTCCATGTAGTTTTAGAAATCGCCATTTTATGAGTAACTGTTTGTGTAATTGCGGAAAAGTAGGCATTTTTCAATAAAGCATTGGCTAAACACAAAGCAGAAACCAAGGCCGCAAACAAAGCAAATAATCCCGCAAATTCTTTATACCAATAGGTTTGCTCATCTGGATTAATCCAATCCTGATCTTGCAGACCATTTTGCAAAGTTTGGTTGAACCACAAAATCGCTTCTTTATTACTTTGTTTAGCGATCATCACCCCTAAATGCGTGCCATCAACTAACGCCACTCGGCGAGCAGAACCGTCTTCTTTATTGCCGTAGGTATGATCCCATTGTAAGGTGTCGTTAGTAGACAATCCAACAGCCGTTAATCTGCTTTCATGATGAATTAATGCTTTGACAGGAAAGGATTTTTCTCGGTAGCCCCCAATTTCTTCATAAAGCCCTTGAGTGAGAAGATAATTGTGTAATTCGTTATCACCTGCGCTGCTACTCAAGCCATTTACGGCTTTATGATCGGGATTTAATTTTGCCACACGAATGGCATTTAGCCCACCTGTGGAATGCCCGAAAATACCCAGTTTATCCTTATCCACAAAAGGTAAGGTTTTCAGATATTGATAGCCATTATTTGCGCCACTCATATTTTTATTGGCAGCGGGTAATTGGGTTGAATAACCATGACCAAAATGATCAATGGCTAACACCACAAAACCCCGTTTTGCCAGCTCTAATGCTCCAAAAGTGCTAGTGGCTTCCTTATCACTTTGATAACCATGCAACGCCAATAACGCAGGTTTCGGTGTTTCTGCTGTGGCTGAAATTGGGCGATATAATTTGGCGACCATGGGTTTATTTTCTACTGTCATAAAACTCACGGTGGTGACATCAATCCGCCCAAAATCACGTTCAATTAATGATGCTAAAAATGCACCAGTAAGGCTTAGTGTTAGAAAGAAAAGCGCAAAGATATAACTTAATTTGGTATTTTTCATAAAGTATCCTTAAATTTAGTGAGGAAAAATTACGCTATTTTCCCCACTAAAATACAGACTATTCAAGTTCAACAATACAAGTCACTTGGCTGGAGTCTAACCCAACAATTCGCCAAGGGGCATTGAAAAATTGCTTGATTTGGGCATTTTTAGGCAATTCAGATAAGTGCATATCTTCAATGACTGTGGTGAAACGCCCTGTGTAATAGCCTAAAATCGCACGATGGCAATTTTTCGGATTTTCCGCATCAGGCACACGTTTTGACGGCGACCCCAAGGCGAGAAAATCAATGCCTACCCCTTTTAAATTGCTAAAATTATCAGACAGATATTGCCCCGCACCTGTTGAAATATACGGACATTCATGTTGATAAATGAGCGGATTACTTTCCCGATATTGTTCAAACCCTGTGCGGAGAAAGGCAAAGGACACTTGAGAGAGAATCTCTGCATAGGGTTCAAGATCTTCTTTGGTAATGCCTTCTGCTTCTCCTTTGGGAATTTCCAGTAACGCCACGTTTTTGTGGCAGAAATACTCCAATGGCAATTCATTGATACTCAACCCATTTTTGACGAAATGACGGGGTGCATCCATATGTGTACCACAATGGTTGGGTAACTTGGTAAGAAAACTACTAAACGGGCAATCTTCGCTTACATCAGTACAACGATTCACTTCTACAGTAGGTTCACCAGGCCATGCTAAATCTTTTGGATCTAAGGGGTGAGAGAGATACATAAACATCATTTTTCTCCTATCGATTAAAGGGTTTTATTTTGTCGGTTGACATAAAACAAGATAGCGAGCAACACCGCAATCGGGAAAATCAGATCAAAGACCGATCCGTCATTACCCCAAATCAGATTGGCAATAATCACTAAACTGCCGCCAATTGCCCAAGCTATCGTGGTAGGAATAGACCAAACGATCATTTGTTTTTTCACATCGCTAATATCCATCATGCGATTCACCACCCAGAATAAACTGTCGTTAAAATAACCGAAAAACAGTGAACCCATGGTGGCGGCTTGAGCAGCGAGTAACATATTTACCCCAGGGATTTGTGCCAAAATTGGGGCAGAAATGGAGGCGGCTGTAATCATCGCCACCGTGCCTGAGCCTTGAATAAAGCGAACTAAGGTTGACACAATAAAAGGAATTAAAATTGGTGAAATTGGCAAGGTGGCAATTTGTTCTGCTAATTGTTTGCCTGCACCACTGTCACGCAATACTGCCCCTAATGCACCGCCTGCTCCCGTCACAAGCAAGATAATCCCTGCGGTTTTTACCCCTTCTTCAAGGTAAACCGCTGTGGTTTCTTTGTCTGTTTTTGGTAACAACGTATAAACTGAAACTAACACACTAATCGCCAAGGCAATCATTGGGTGTCCAATAAAAGCAATACATTGATAAATCGCCGTTTCACCAAGCTCTGCGTTGCTTTTCACCACCAAATCAAACATGGCTTTAATGAAAATTAATCCAATGGGTAGCACAATCGGCATTAAAGATAACGTTAAACTTGGTAGCTGTTTTTGCTCACGGCTGGCAATGTAATCATCGTATTTTTGTTTAAGCTCTTCTTGGGTGAAGACTTCTTGGTTAAAGGTGGGATATTTTTTATCTAACCATTTGGCATAAAATACAATCCCCACTACAGGTAAAATGGCTAACACCACACCCGCTAATAACATGGTGCCAATATCTACACCAAAAATCCCTGCTACACCTAACGGACCAGGTGTTGGTGGCACGGTATGATGTGTCACGACCAAGCCACCTGCTAATGCTACGCCTAAGGTTAATAAGGAACGTTTGCCGTTTTTCGCCAAAGCTTTAGCCACGGGGTAAAGAATCACAAAGGCACTATCCACGAAAATCGGAATACTGACAATGTAACCCGTAATGGCTAACGCCCATTCTTCTTTTTTCTTGCCTAAAAATTTAATAAAGCTATATGCCATTTTCTCGGCAGCACCTGACACTTCCAAAATGCTCCCCATCATGACACCAAGACCAATCACAATCCCGATACCGCCTAATGTACCACCAAAGCCCGTGGAAATTGCCCCAAGGGTTTGGTTGACCGACATGCCACCGACTAAACCAGCAATGGCAGAAGCAATCAACATGGCAATAAAGGCATGCACTCGGGTTCTTAACACCAAAATAACTAACACAAATACCGCAATAATTAATCCAATAATGGGAATAGGTAATCCAAACATAGCTAACTCCTACATGTCGTCACGAATAAATTGTTGAATAACCGTTTGGAAATTAACATCTGCGTTAAAACCGAGTTTTAAGGCGGTGGTATTGTTAATTTCCGGTGGCCAACTTGCCACAATATTGTTGATATTTTCATCAAGCTCAAATTGGATATGTTGCAAGATTTGATGTCCTTTCACTTCCGCTAAATCTGCCAACATTTGTTTTACGCTGACACTAAAACCAGGTAAATTAATCACATGCCAATCTCGAGGCGGTAATGGCGGAAGTTGGAGAGCATGAATAAAATTGTTAATCACGGTATTGGGGCTAGAAAGCCATAAACGCAAGTCTTCGGATACTGGGCAAATGGCATTTTCGCCATGCAAAGGTTCACGCATAATGCTACTCACAAAAGACGATGCCGCTTTATTTGGTTTCCCTGGGCGAATACAAATAGTGGGTAAACGTACCACAATACCATCCACAAAACCTTTTCGACTGTAATCATTAATCAGTAATTCGCACATGGCTTTTTGTGTGCCATAGGTAGACTGTGGCGTGACCGCCGTGTCATTGGAAATAATTTCAGGCAATGTTCCACCAAACACTGCCAAGGAACTGGAGAAAATAAACCGCACTTTCGGATTATTTTGCCGACAAACTTCAAGCAGATTTCTTGTGGCCAAGAAATTGATTTCATAACCTAAATCAGGATCTTGTTCTGCATGGCTACTCACAATGGCGGCTAAATGAAAAATGGCGGTGGTTTGTGGCGTGATGATTTTTTCCAGCCCAACAGGATCGCGTAAATCCATTTGCAAACAACGAACTCTCGTATCATTGTGGGGATCATTGTTGGGTGCAGTGGGTTGAATCACATCAATTAACACTAATTCTGAGATATTCAGTTGGGACTGATTTAAAAGGGTTTTGGCAAGCCGTTGCCCTAAAAAACCTTGTCCACCCGTAATAATAATTTGCATAACAAACTCCTGTATTAAGGTGTTTTATATTGACTTAACAACCAACGCATCACTTCAGGGCTGCTAAACACCGCATCCCAAGTATTGTGTGGATTGTTGTTTAAAATACCGTTATCGCCCACTTGTTCGGTGGTAAATTCGGTATAGTTGGTGTGTTTCGCACCAAGTTCGGTTAACAATTGAACGTTAATTCGAGATCCTTGCACGGGGGAAATTTTGTCTTCTTTACTATGGAAAAACCACATTGGCACATCTTTAATGGCTGCTAAATTTTCTTTGCTGGCATTACCATCTATCCATTCAACGGTGTGGGCTTCACGACCGCTGGCAAGTAAAGCCGCCGCAAAAAACCGCGGTCTTTTTAACAACAGATTTAAACAACCTTCCGCACCACGAGAAAGCCCCGTGCAGTAAATGCGATTTGGATCAATGGTGGGGTTATTTTTCACGGTGTCATCAATCATGTTTAATAACAAATTGATGCGGTTGTCAGTTTGCCAGTGAATACCGCCTTTTTGCCCTTTGTTGACATCATCAAAGGGATCAAACACCGTGCTATATTGGGGAGCGAGAACAAAACCTTGTTCGTAAGGTAGGGTGGCAATTGCCCCAAGGCTGGAAAGTAAATGAGCGAGATTATCCGTTCCCACTTGCCCTGAACCATGTAAGAAAATCGTCAACGGATATTTTCTATTGGCTTCCATTTCAGGTACATACAATTGATAAGCCAATTGATTATCAGGATTTTTCCCCGTCACCTGTTTTGCCACAAACTGATCAAGGAACGGCGTTTTAACCCGACTTTTCACCGCAGTTTGTTGGATTTGAGTATGCTCAAGGGTCTTGCCATTGGTTAATTTTAGGAAACCCGTTTGCTCAATATAATAGGTCAGGCGGTCGCCATAATATTCAGGCACTTTGGTCGCTTGTGTTTTCTCAACCAGTACAATCTTGCCACTGTCATCTTTCGCCCGAAACGACATCGGCTTATCATTTTCTGTTTTGAGCATATAAAGATCCGCATTGCGATCTTGCTCATCTAGCTCAATGACTACAAACTTCCCTGCGTGGGGGTGAGCGGTGAGTTCAGGACGATCATTCACATAAGCCCGTAAAATGGTGCGAGCTTGTTTTTCTTGGCTATCAACTGCGGTGTAAATTTGATAGGTTTTGCGTAAGTCATTGCCCGATAAAATATTATCTTCATATTCTAACGCTACCCCATTTACTTTCTGCCCTTGAGCGGTGATCTCAGCAAGTAGTAAAGTCTGTATTGATTTACTAGGTGGTTGTGGTTGTTCGGGGGAGGCGTAAATGCTTGTGGATAAAAGTAATAAAGGAAAAAGAAATTTGCTATTTTTTAACATAAATTACTCCTAATATAGAAAAGAAAAAGGTGAGCTACTCTAATCAGATAGCTCACTTAACATATTATTAAATAACCACCCAAATCAAACTTACTAGCCCAAAAGCAATACAGCCATAAATAGTGGTGAGTATGCTCCATGTTTTTAAGCCTTGGGAAACTGAAATACCAAAGAATTTTGTCCATACCCAGAATAGGCTGTCATTGACGTGAGATAAGGTCATTGAGCCTGCACCAACGGCGGAAGTAATTAAGGCAATATGAATACCGTCATAACCTGCTGATGTAATCATTGGAGCAAGGATAGTCGTGGTCGTAATTGTTGCAACCGTGGCAGAGCCTTGAGCTGCACGTAATAGAGCAGATAAAATAAAACCAAGAGCGAGAACATGTAACCCAGTGCTAGATAATACATCGGAAAGTGCTTTACCTACGCCACTTGCATCTAATACTTTACCAAACATACCGCCAGCCCCTGTAATTAGAATAATGCCTGCGATTGGTGCGAGAGCAGAATTTAAAATTTCTTCTACTTTTTCTTTATTCCAACCACGGCGTAAACCTAATACATAGGAAGAAAGGCATACTGCTAACAATAATGCGAAAGGTGAACTCCCGATCATACTGAAAATTTGGCGAATCATATTTTCTTTTGGTAAGGTTGTCGCCGTGATTGTTCCTAGCATAATTAATACTAAAGGAAAGGCAATCATAGATAAAACTGTTGAAAATTTTGGTAAGCCACTTTCATTTTGAGATAATTGTTTTTGGTATTGCACCAAATCAGTAGATGTTGGAATTTCAACAAAATGACGTTTGGTGAAAAATGGAATAAACACTTGACCGACTAAAAATGTAGGTAAAGCAACGGCTAAACCGACACCTAATACTAAGCCAATATCTGCATTTAATAATTGAGAACCTGCCACAATCCCAGGATGTGGGGGTAACACAACATGCACCATTAACATGGAGAGTCCAATCGGCAAAGCATAGGTCAACATATTGCCACCGATTCGGCGTGCAACACTAAAAATTATCGGTAATAAAACAAGGAAACCTACATCCACAAACACAGGGATACCAAAAATAAAACCTGTGGCACCTAAAGCAAAGGGGGCATTTTTTTCACCAAATTTAGCTAATAGCCAACCAGCTAAGACATCAGCTCCGTTGGATTTTTCGATAATTTTGCCTAGCATTGCTCCTAGACCAACAATCAATGCTACACTACCTAGTGTGCCGCCCATTCCTTTTACTAAGGTAGGGATCACATCAGCCATCGGGATGCCTGTGCTTAACGCCACCGCAATACTCACGATACCTAATGCCAGAAAGGGATGAACCTTGCCTTTAATCATAATAAATAACAACGCAAGTACACTAGCAATACCAATTAAAATAAGCATTTCATTAGACATAAACTATTCCTTAATAAAAGATATATTATATTTTTAAACCCCTTACTTTTATTTCAACCTAATCATTCTATTGTTTCAAATGATTAGGTTTTCATAAAAGCGCGGTGTAATTTTGATTAGTTTTTATATTTCTCAAACCAACCCAATCCAGCCACAGTTTCACCTCGTGGTTTATATTCACAGCCCACATAGCTGTCATAGCCAATTTCATCGAGTTTGTCGAAAATATATTGATAATTGATTTCTCCTTCATCAGGTTCATGACGATCTGGTACAGATGCAATTTGCACATGTGAGAATTTACCGTTAAGTTTATCTGTTAGGCGAGCTAAATTACCATCCACATTTTGAGCGTGGAAATAATCTAGTTGTACAAACACATTTTCTCTGTTTACTTTTTCCACTATGGCTAAAGTGTCAAACTGGCTTTTGAGTAAATAGTTCGGTTTAACTTCTGGACTTAAGGCCTCAAGACAGATATTAATGCCATGCGGTTTAAATTTTTCAGAAGCGTAACGGATATTTTCTACAAAGGTAGCTTGGTAGGCACTTCGATCTACCCCTTCAGGAACTACCGCCGCCATGACATGCACGGTTGGACACTCTAACGCTAACGCATATTCCAAAGCTTGATCAATATCACGTCGAGCATCTACTTCACGCCCTGGAATAGCAGCTAGTCCCCATTCTCCTTTAGATACATCACCAGCACTGGTATTAAACAACACTTGTTTTAATCCGTATTGATCTAATTTGGCTTTGAGCTCTTGGGCAGGATAATCATAAGGCCAAAGATATTCTACAAATTTAAAACCAGCTTTAGCGGCCGCTTCAAAGCGATCTAAAAATGGTACTTCATTAAACATCATGGTTAAGTTGGCTGCAAATTTAGGCATAATTATTTCCCTCTATTTTCTAAATCTTTTACTTCGTCATCGGTGAGATAACGGATTTTTTGTCCTTGCAAAATAAAATGTAATTTTGCTGTTTCTTCTAATTCATCTGCATTGTCGGCTGCATCAATTAAATCCGAACCTGTCACGACAATGCCGTGGTTGGCTAATAAAAAGGCTTTCGCCGTTAATGCTCGTTCTCTTAGCTCTCGGGCAATTTCAGGTGAGCCTGGGCGATAATAAGGAATCACCTGTAACTTACCTACTCGCATCACATAGTATGGTGTAAAGGCTTTAATCGCATTGTCTTTATCCAACCCATCAAGGCAAGAAAGAGCGGTTAAATAGGTCGAATGTAAATGTACAATCGCATTACATTTTGGATTTTGTTGATATAACGCTAAATGGAATACATATTCCTTAGACGGTTTATCTCCTGAAATCCAATTGCCTTGCATATCCACCACAGACAAGCGTTCAGCATCTAAACGTCCTAACGATGATCCTGTTGGGGTCACTAAAATGCGATTTTCATCTAACCGTACCGATAGATTCCCTGCACCGCCTACACTATAACCTCGTTGGTAAAACGAGCGAGCTAGCTCAACCATTTGTTTTTTTTGTTCTAATTCCGTCATAGGAACATCCCTTGAGCATATTCAAAGAAGTCTTCTTTACCGAAATTACCTGATTTTAAGGCAAGATAAATGGGTTCTTCTACGGCTTTTAACCACGGCACACCAGGGGCAATTTGTTTGCCAATATGGAATCCAGCAAAACCTAATTGTTGCACCACAATACTTGAGGTTTCACCACCTGCAGTAATGAAATTTGTCACACCATAGGCTTTGAGTTTTTCTGCAAGTTGGGCAAAAACGTTTTCAATCGCATGACTGGCTTTGTCACCGCCAAATTGAGTTTGAATTTGTTTAAGCTGATTTGCTGCAACCGTAGCGTAAACCATCGGTGCTAATTCACCCTCTAGGTTGTTAATTACCCATTGATAAAGTTCATCTACATAGTTCGTATTGTTGATAGCTTTCTCGACATCAAGGTAGTAATGCGGTGCTTTCGTTTTATAAGTATTCACTTGAGTATTTGTCATCATTGAACAAGAACCTGATAACACCACGGTTTTACCTTTGTTTGGTACAAAAGCATCGGTACCTTTTTTACCCCCACTAAGGCGTTCTGCTATATATGCCCCTAAACCTGAACCACCTGTGACTAATTTAAAATCTGCAACCGCCTCAGCAAGTATGGCTAACTGACTATTATCTACAGCATCCACCACAGCATAACGATAACCATCCGCTTTTAATTGAGCAAAGCGTGCTTTCACATTATCTGCTCCTTTAATCACATCTGCATAGGCTACCAAGCCTGTTTTACCTTGTGCTTGAGCATCCATTAATCGCACTAAATTAGCATCGGTCATTGGTGTAATTGGGTGATTTCTCATGCCTGATTCGCTTAATAGTTGCTCACCTACAAATAAATAACCATTAAAAATGGTACGGCCATTTACAGGTAAAGCCGGTGTGATTACTGTGAAATCATCTTTTAATTCTGCCAATAATGCATCTGTTACCGGACCAATATTGCCTTTTGCCGTACTATCAAAGGTAGAGCAATATTTAAAATAAAATTGACTACAACCGTTCTCTTGTAACCAATGGAGGGCTTGTAAAGATTGTTTAATCGCTTGTTCTACGGGATTAGAACGGGATTTTAAACTAATCACTATCGCATCTACTTGACCATTTAAAGGCGATTTGGGTACGCCATTCATTTGTACTGTTTTCAAGCCATTTTCAACAAGGAAACTAGCAATATCACTGGCTCCAGTGAAATCGTCTGCAATAACTCCTAACATCATTACGCTCCTTTTTTCGGAAGATTAATACCACTGAAAATTTTGATTACAGCACTGTCATCTTCTTTGCCAAAGCCTGCATTGCTTGCTTCGGTAAACATAGAATAGGCAGTGCTAGCAAGGTGTAGAGGAAAATGCAAAGATTTTGCAGTATCATTGACTAGACCGAGATCTTTTACAAAAATATCTACCATTGAAAGCGGTGTATAATCGCCATCCACCACATGTTTCATACGGTTCTCAAACATCCAAGAATTACCCGCTGCGTTGGTTACTACGTCATACATCACATCAAGTGGAATCCCTGCTTTAGATGCTAAGGCCATGGCTTCTGCCCCTGCGGCAATATGTACGCCAGCTAATAGTTGATGAACAATCTTCACTGTTGCGCCTAAACCAATTTCCTCCCCAATTTTATATACTTTACCTGCGGTGGCATCCAATACGGGTTGTAATTTGGCAAAGGCTTCTTCAGAACCTGATGCCATAATGGTCATTTCACCTGCTGCCGCTTTAGCTGCACCGCCAGAAACAGGGGCATCTAACATCACTAATCCAAACTCTGTTAATTTTTGTGAAATCGCTTGAGCATCTGCTGCCGCCATCGTGGAAGATATCATAACTGCTGTACCTGCTTTTAATTTTGCAGCTAAGCCATTTTCACCAAATAATACCGCATTGGCTTGAGCTGCATTTACAACTAACACAACAACCGCATTTAAATCTTGTGCGAAATCATTACCATTAGTCGCAACTGCTTTTGCTCCTGCCGCTTTCAATTTTTCTAATGCAGCGGGGTTAAGATCAATACCGTAAGTATTTAATCCAGCATTGATACAAGACAATGCGGCTCCCATCCCCATAGAACCTAAACCAACTACTGCTACTGAATAAGCTTGATTAGCCATAATAAACATCTCCTCGTTAAAAATAATTAATTTGTTTTGACTGATGTGCATTATGCCTTAAAGAAAAAATAAAAACCGTGATCAAGATCACAAATTTTAACTTTTATTGTTAATTTGTGATAAAAAATGTTAATTTAATTTGTTGTCATCTCAAAAATGAAAGGTTTATAATAGACCTAATCGTTATATAGGACATAGGTGTAATCATGATTCCAGCAGAAAGACAACGAAAATTACTTGATCTCATTCATCAACAAGATATTGTGAGTATTAGTTCATTAGTGGGAGCGTTGGGTGTATCTCATATGACGGTACGGCGTGATATTCAAAAACTTGAAGATGAAGGCAAAGTTATTTCCGTATCAGGTGGTGTACAAACTCTCGCACGATTGGCGATTGAACCGACTCATAACGATAAATCATTATTATCAAATAAAGAAAAAAATGCCATTGGCGAAAAAGCCGCCACTTTAATACCAAAAGGGGCAACGGTTTATCTTGACGCAGGCACAACCACATTAGAAATTGCAAAAAGACTCGCTGAACGTGAAGATTTATTAATTGTCACTAATGATTTTGTGATTGCAAACTTTCTCATGGAATACGGTAAAGGTGAGATTTTTCATACAGGCGGGAGAGTGAATAAAGCTAACCGCTCATCCGTCGGCGAGTTAGCGGCTCAATTTCTGCAACATATTTCCTTAGATATTGCTTTTATTTCCACATCTTCATGGAATATGAATGGGTTAAGCACACCTGATGAAAACAAGATCCCTGTCAAAAAAGCGATTATCAATTCAAGTCAGCAACGTATTTTAGTGTCTGATTCGTCTAAGTGCGGTAAAGTTGCCATGTTTTTCATTTGTCCACTGACGGTATTTGATAGCATCATTTGCGATAACGCTTTGCCAGAAAATTTGCAAAAAAATGTTGCAGAAATGGAGATTGAGTTATATTTGGTCGAGTGAGGTCTATCAGGAAGTGATTACCGCAGTAAGAAACTGGCGAGCTATTGCTACTGAGCTCGGTATTAACCGAGCAGAACAAGAAAGAATGAAAACGGCATTTAGAGTAGAATAAGCATAGTGGAAAAATATTGTTGGTTTTGAATAATTAGCATCAACTCTATTTTTCCACTATGCCATTTTTAATCAATCCATATACCATTAAAGTATTAGAAAGTATTCACCAAAATAACCCGAATACCTTTTTCTAACAATAGGTTATAAACCGATTCATCAATACCATTATCGGTAATAATCGTGCTAATTTTTTCCAACGGACAGACCAAATTTGGGCTACGGCGATGAAATTTGCTGGAATCGGTTAAGACAATAATATCCCGAGCGGCGTGACACATTGCTTTGCTAACGCCGTGGACTTCGTTAAAAGTGGTTAAACCGAGATTTAAATCAAAACCGTCTGTACCAATAAAGAGTTTGTCAAAGGCAAAATTGTCAAAGGTTTTTTCGGCTAAAATACCGTGAAATGATCCTGATTTTGCTCGATAAGTTCCACCACACATTAAAAACTGGTGATCCGCATTTAAACTGGCCAACGCATTCATAATTGGCAAACTGTTGGTCATGATAGTGAGATTTTCAAAACGTTCAAAATGGGGAATCATTTGCAATACGGTACTGCCAGAATCCATAATCATGGAATCGCCATTTTTAATTAGTTCAACGGCTTTTTCGGCAATTTTTTGTTTAATGGGAAGATTGATACAGGCTTTGTTGGTGATGGGGAGATCACTATCATCATTGGTATTTTCTTGATTGGCTAAGACCACACCACCATAGGTACGTAACACTTTTTGGTCTTCTTCAAGTGCGGTTAAATCTTTGCGAATTGTGGTGCCTGTCGTGCGAAAATGCTCCGCCAGCTGATCCACGGCGGTTTTACCATTGGATTGAAGATAGTTTAAAATAGCCAATTGCCGCTCTTTAGGTTTCATGATTTTGTCCTTAATCTTTTATTTGGATCGCTTGTGCTAACGCATCTTGTGCATTTTTATCATCAGGAAAAATTGCTTGTGGTTGAATATGTTGAAGAGATAAACCGATTAAGGATTCAACCGTTTTTGGCACAGCAAACACGCTTAATCCTTTCATCATTAAACTATCCACCACGGTAAGATGCTCATCAAAAGCCAAAGCAATCACTACTTTGGCTTTAAACCGCCCAGGTGTTCGCCCAATGCCAACGTTGCCTTTAGCGGAAAGTTTCGCAAATGCTTGGTTGAAACGATTGATTTGCCACCAGCCTAAGATGATTTGTAATAACCAAGCCACAATGGCGAAAATAATCAAGGTATTCATCATCGACATTTAAGCAACCTTTTAAAGAAATAGAAATTGGTTTTATTCTATAATATTTTACGGCAAGATAAAAGGGTGCAAATTTGCACCCTGATAGATTAGAACATCACCTGACCACCGGTAATGTTAATTGACTGTCCGGTACAATAAGATGCTTTTTCACTGGCATAGAACAGCAATACATTCAGCACATCTTGATAATCACAGCCTCGTTTCAACGGCACTTTATCAATATACACCTGCTCCACTTGATCTTCAGGAATCCCTAATTTTTCCGCATATTGCGGAATTAAGGATTGAAACATGGGTGATTTAAGTAAATTACCTAACATCAAAGAATTGACTGTAATCCCTTTGTCCGCTAAGTCTAAGGCTAAAGATTGCGTTAATCCCACGCCACCAAATTTTGCTGCACTATAACCAGAATTGTGTTTACTGCCCACTTTACCTGATTTGGAATTAATTTGAATAATGCGACCAGCAATACCGTCTCGCACCATTAATTTGGCAAATTCTCTGGCACATAAAAAATAACCGGTTAAGTTCACGGCTACCGAAAATTCAAAATCTTTTAACGGAAATTGCGTAATGGGTGACGCTTTTGCCACACCAGCACTGTACACCAATAAATCCGAACGTCCGAATGCCCGATCGACATTTTGTGCCAAAGCAATGACGCTTTGCTCGTTGGTTGCATCCACTTGAAAACCTTGAGCGATATTTTTTCCCTGTTTATGATTAATTTCTTGTGCGATTTTTTCGGCATTCGCACCGTTTAAATCGGCGACTGCCACTTGATAGCCATTTTCAGCTAAACCCTGTGATAAAAATGCCCCAAGGGTTTGACCGCCCCCAATGACTATTGCGACTTTACTGCTCATTTTATTTTCCTTTTTTAATTTTATAATCGTTTGATCACCAGTTCTGTTCCTAACGTGACTGTTTGCGGTGTAGCACCTTGTAAATGTACAGTCCCCGGATATTCTGGCTCCGTTGCTCCATTGAACCGCCATGAAATATGCCCGAGTTGTTTAAAATTAAAACTGGCAATTTCCCCCACTGCGGTAATGGGATAATCAATTCCGCCTAACTCAACCACATCACCGACCGCTAAATCATCAAGCAATTCGCCATGTTGTAATACAAAACAATATTCTGCTAAATCCGCCGGTACGTCTTGTTTAAAGGTAATCAACATTTGTTCGTTTAAAGCCTCGGGAGCAAATTCACCGATTTGAATAATGTTACCCTGATAAAGTATTGTCATTTCTGCTTTCCTTTTTGTTATTGAGATGAGTAAACACCCATCTCAAACCACAACTTATTGATAAATAAAGGCGGATACTACCCAAGCAATCAATACTGTTGGTGCTCCAGTTAAGAAACGGCTGACCAACACGGACGGCACACCGACTCGCACTGTATCTTGTTTGGCCTCCGCCATGGAAAGCCCCACTGGAATAAAATCACAAGCCGCTTGAGCATTAATGGCGAATAATGCAGGTAATGCCAATGCTGGTGGAATATTTCCCATGCCAATTTGTGTTCCTACCAACACACCGATGACTTGAGCGATAACGGCTCCAGGCCCTAAGAACGGAGACAAGAATGGGAAAGAACAGATTAATGACAAGGTAATCAAGCCAATTGGATTGCTAGCGAGTGGCGTTAAACCATGTGCAATCCAATCACCTAATCCAGATGCAATAATGATCCCGATTAAGGCGGAAACGAACGCCATAAATGGCAAAATAGTTTTTAGCACGGTGTCAATGGTATCTCGTCCAGCTTGGTAAAAGACAGCGACGACGGATCCCATGCCCATCCCAATGCGAGCTAACACTCCGTCACTTTGTTCCGTGATTTTCTTGCTGCTGTCGTAGTCTTTGCCTTGGTGAGAAACTGGAGCAGAAACCACCGCACTTTGTGCTGCGGACAAATCGGCATCAACTAAGCGAATATTATTTTCTTTCACCGCAGAAACATAAATATCTTCCACAATAAATTCTGCTAATGGGCCAGATTTGCCGGTAGCGTGAATATTAATGGTCGGGATACGGCGTTTTGGATACAAACCACAACGCAACACACCACCACAATCAATAATCGCTACACCGATTTCATCACCATCTGGTTCACCATTTTTAAAACCATCAATCGCCTCCCAGCCGGTCAGTTCTACTAAATGATCTACAATGGATGGGCGAGTGCCAGCGGTCATATAGAGAATTTTTTTGCCCTCTACTACAGGAATTGTTAATGGGCCACCCCAACCGCCATTGCCTTTTTCAATATAAATTGCTTTAGTCATCGTCTTCACCTCTTAATTGCTTAAATGCACTTCACGATCTAATTGAATTCCCATCCGTTTTTCAAAAAATGCGGTGGTAAAATCCGTTACCCAACCTCGGAAGAAATTGGTCACCATGCCTACTAATAAATAACTAATTGCCAATGGACCCAGTGGCAGGCCTAAGGTAGTTAAACCGTTGGCAATGCCTAAATAGACAAACAATTCTCCAGGGTTAATATGTGGAAATAATCCATTCATTGAGTGGCAACTATAAGATGATGCTGCGTAGTAGCTTGGTTTGTAAAATTCAGGTAAGAAACGACCAAGGCTTAAGGTCATTGGATTACAAAAAACGAAAGTGCCCACCACTGGAAGAATGAGATAACGAGAAATTGGATTACCTGCACTACGTTGTGCAAGGCGTTCAATACGTTCTGAACCAATAAATTTGATCAATGCGTTCATCACGACTAACAATGCGATCAATAATGGTAAAATGGCCGTCACCATTCCTACAAAGGTTTCACCCCCTTTTTGGAAAAGCCCAATAAACCATTCGGCTGCGTGAGTAATGTATTCCATAAATACGCCCTCTAATTTTAAAATGAAAGAAAATTTGGTTTCTGAATGATTAAGATCTCATTCATTGCGGATATAATATTTCAAAATGAAATATAAATCTGTGATCTTGATCACAATTATAAATAATAATTTTAAATTAAAAGAAAAATGTTTTATTTTGATCGTTTTAATGGGTTGTATAAATTGAAAAAATAAAAGGTGACATTGAGCCACCTTGAACATGAAGAATGAAATAAGAGAAAAATAAAAGTGTTTTAAGCCACTAATTGATTCCGCCCGAATGCGTTTGACCAATCTTGATTAAATCGATCAATAGCAGCGAATACGGCAGGATCTTGAATAAACAATTCCAGTACATCTGGCGAAACAGTGACAGATTTTGCTCCAGCCAATAAGCAATCTAGTACTTGACGTGGGGTTCGGAAACTGGCTGCACAAATGAAACTATCAGGTTTATGCAGATTCAATAAGGTTTGTAATTCACGCACTACTTCCACGCCACTACCACTTTGAGCATCAATCCGATTTACATAAGGGGCAATATATTTTGCACCAGCCAAAGCCGCCAGAAAACCTTGTCCGGCACCGTAAACGGCCGTACCTAAGGTAGATACCCCCTGAGCAGCCAGTTGTTGAATCGCTGTTAAACCTTGGGCATTAACCGGAATTTTAACCACAATATTGCCAAAACGTTCCTTAAGTAATATAGCCTCTTTCACCATTCCGACCGAATCAGATGCCATGGTTTGGGCAAACAGTAATTTGTCTTCACCAATAATCTGGCGAATCTCATTAAGTGCGGTAAAAATTTCCAATTTTTCTTTGGCAATAATACTTGGATTGGTGGTTACGCCTTGAATTGGCATAATCTGGGCTAACCGTTCAATGTCTTTTAGATTAGCGGTATCAAGAAAAATTTCCATGCTGTCTTCCTTATATTGATGATAATATGATCTCAATAATGGAATATTTTAGGCAAGAGTTCAAGTTTTTATTTCATCTTGAAAGTTTTTTGTTGTAAATAAAAATACAAAATGTAAAAATCTGTGCTTAACAGCATCGTCACGGCTAAATTTCAGTCTGAAACCCATACACCAAAAACGTCTGCAAGCTATCGCCCATATTGGCGATGTTGGGATAACGTCCCCATTGTTTGAAATGGTGTTTTTCGAATAATCGGCGGCTAACATGATTTTCTTCAATCACATAAGCCATTAGCGTGTTGATGCCACAGGCGGCCATTTGGCTTTGCATAAATTGCAGGGCTTGACTGCCGTAGCCTTTGCCACGAGCGGTTTGATCTAAATAAAGGCTGAGTTCAGCGGTTTGGTCAAAAGCGGCACGGCGGTAAAAAGGGGAAAAACTACACCAGCCCAAAATTGTTTCATTTTGCACCGCACTTTTTGCGTCATTTTCGACCATAACCCATAAAGGATGTGTGTTGTTGTTCAAATGTTCTTCAAACCACGGACGACGTTGTTGCTCGGTAACTGGGGTAAGATCTGCGGTAATCCGACGAGTGGGTATCGCTTGGTTATAAATGGCCACAATGGCGGATAAATCTTGCGGTTGAGCTTTTCTAATCTTCATGTTAACTATTTGTTTTTATTATATTCGGTAACAGAATTTTGACTTCCGTTCCCCCTGTGGTTCGGTTGGTAATGGTTAAGGTGGCATTGAGCTGTCGGCTACGTTCTTCCATAATGCGTAAGCCGTAATGCCCCTCTGGTTCTTCTAGGCTTGGAATGCCAATACCGTCATCTCGTACCAATATTTCTTGTTCACCGTCGCTATTGGTGTGTGCAATAATCTCAATATGGCTTGCTTTGGCGTGTTTCACCGCATTTAATGTGGCTTCACGGACAATTTGCAAGGCATGAATTAATTGCTGTGGCGTAAAGGTTTGTGACGGTAAACTGCATGCCACACTGAGTTGGCTTTCCGTTTGGTTACGCAAGCTATCAATCACCTGTTCTAAGGCTAATTTTAAATTAGCTTCTTGTACTGTCAAGCGGAATGTGGCTAATAATTCACGTAATTGTAAACAGCCGTCACTGAGTGCTTGTTCAAATTCTTGTAAAATTGCTTGGCTTTTTGCTTTGGCTTGTTCGCTATCTTTGGCTAAAGAATGTTTTAATAAGGTTAACTGAATTTGCAAAAATGACAAAACTTGGGCCAAAGAGTCGTGTAATTCTCGGGCAATAATCGAGCGTTCTTCCATTAATAATAATTGCTGTTGTTGACGCTGGGTTTGATTGAAATAAAGCGTACGAGCTAACAGTTGGGCGATATTTTGCATCGTGCGTAGGTCGGGGCAAGGTAAGCCAGCTTGCCAACGTAATACGCCCAAATTTTGCCCTTCAATTTCAATATCGCTCATTTGCCAAGTTAATTGTGCTAAGGGTTCACCCAGTAGAATATGCCAATGTTCTGCCCCAATAATCTCTAATTCCAACGTTCGTAAATGTTCCGTGGCGAGAACATTTTGTAACACAATACGCAGATGTTCTCGATCGATATTGGCCAAGGTTAAGGTTTGTGAACAATGGTATAACATGGCTAAAGTGCGGTTCGTTTGGCTTAACTTTTGCGTTTTTTCGTCAAGGGTTTGTTCTAAATTGGAATAGACTTTGCTTAATTCCGATGACATTTGGGCAAAGGCTTGTGCTAGGCTGCCTAGTTCATCATTGCGATGAATGTCTAGGGGAATATGTTGAAATTGTCGCATTTGAATTTGTACACTGGCATCGGTTAATTGACGTAGTGGCGTGACAATTCTGGTACGCATAAAGCTGATAATATAAGCCACCATAATGACAATGGCGAGCAACGAAATGACGATAATAGCCGTGGTATAAATCAGTTTCTTTTCAGCAAATTGTTGCAAGGCGAATACGAAATTATCCACTTTTCCCACATAGGGAACGAGCTCTTGACGATAGGCTAGTTGATTTTGATGTAAGGCGTAATATTCCAATTTTTGCCATTGACGAATCAGATCGTCATAATGATATTTTAAACTATCTGGGGTAATAAATTGTTGATCAATTTTGCGTAATGACGACGCATGGAGCGTCTTGCGATATTCGATTAAATGTTTTTTGACTTGTTCTGGTTCATATTGCAATTCGTGCAAAATACGGTAACTTTGCATACGCAAAGAACCGGCCACATTAATGACTTCGGCATCTGAGCGGTTACTGTCCATAATGGCAAAGGCGACAGCCGCAATAATGCTGACGAACCCTATCACAGCCAATAAATAATTGGAAACGGAGCTGGAAACAGACGTTTTTTTATTCACAATAGAACCTATAAAAAATGGCACAATCGCTTGTGCCACTTTCGTTTAGTTAACCATTAAAGATAGCGTTTGCTAACCACTTTCAAGTTATCATCTAATTCATACACTAACGGCTGACCGGTTGGGATTTCTAAATCCATAATGTCAGCATCAGAAATGCCTTCAATGTGTTTCGCTAAGGCACGTAATGAGTTACCGTGAGCGGTCACTAAGACACGTTTGCCAGAGATTAACGCTGGGGCAATTTCATCATGCCAGAACGGAAGCACACGTTCTAAGGTCACTTTTAAGTTTTCACCATCTGGTACCACGTCTGCTGGTAAATGAGCATAACGGCGGTCGTTATGCGCAGAGTTTGGATCTTTTGGATCTAATAATGGTGGTAATGTGTCGTAAGAACGACGCCAAATGTGGACTTGTTCATCACCGTATTTTTCTGCGGTGGCTTTTTTATCTAAACCTTGTAATTCACCGTAGTGACGTTCGTTTAAACGCCAGTTTTTCACTTGTGGAATCCAAAGTTGACCGGCTTCTTCTAACACGATGTTACAAGTTTTGATGGCACGAGTTAATACAGACGTGAATGCGATGTCAAATTCAAACCCTGCGGCTTTTAATTTTTGGCCTGCAGATTTGGCTTCTTCCATACCACGTTCGGTTAAGTTCACATCACGCCAACCGGTAAATAAATTTTTTGCGTTCCATTCACTGAAACCATGACGAATAAAGACTAATTGCATAGGGATCTCCTAGTTAAGAAAAATAAATCAAATTAATACCGCACTTTATAGCAAAAATTTGCAAATTTTGAAAGTGAAAAGCCATGGTTTCCTGATCTTTCTCAAAAATAATGGTATATTTAGTCAGAAATTTGATGATATGAGAGAAAAATCGGAAAAAATATGTTGCTTTGTTCATTTTTTAAAAAATTGCCAAAATTAACCGCACTTTTTTGTGTGGGGCTATTGATTTCGCTTGCGACTCAAGCCGCCGATTTAACCCAAAT
The DNA here is from genome assembly GCF_051851525.1 of Lonepinella sp. BR2357. Classification (NCBI taxonomy): domain Bacteria; kingdom Pseudomonadati; phylum Pseudomonadota; class Gammaproteobacteria; order Pasteurellales; family Pasteurellaceae; genus Lonepinella; species Lonepinella sp. BR2357. Next base: position 126,641 of record NZ_JBPDVG010000007.1, read on the forward strand.
TAAAACCCAAATTAAACAGCAAGAACAAAAAATTGCACAACGCAAACAGGAGCAAAATAAACTGCAATCTGCCTTAAAAAGCCAAGAAAATAAGATTAATAATGTGGTCGGTACTTTGCGAGAAACGGAAACCAGTTTAAAAGAAACGCAAAAAATCATTGCCGAAACCAATCGTCAAATTAAATCCCTTGAACAGCAACAAAAAGCACAAAAAGCCAAATTAGCCAAGCAATTAGATGCCATTTATCGTTCGGGCAATCCCAATTCAGTGGTGGAACATTTATTGTCTGATGACGCAAAAAATAATGACAGAATGATGGTTTATGCGAAACATATGAATCAATCACGTTTGGCTTTGTTGGACGAATTAAAATCCACTCAAAAACAATTAGAAGAACAGAAAGCCTATTTGTCTGGTCAGCAGCAGGAACAAAAAACGCAGCTGTCTGAGCAGAAAAAACAACAACAAGCCTTACAAAAAGCCAAAAATGAGCGACAAAGCACATTAAATCAGTTGAACAAAACCCTTGTGCAAGAACAAAGTCGGTTGGACAGTTTGAAAGCCAATGAGCAGGCTTTGCAAAATGAGATTAAACGTGCCGAAAAAGCGGCTGCAGAGCAAGAAAAACGCGAACGTGAGCAATATGCCCAGAAGAAACAAGCCGAAGAAAAACGCACCAATAAAACCTATCAGCCGACGGCACAAGAGCAACAATTATTACGCTCGGGCGTAGGCTTAAGTGGGAAATATGCCTATCCAGTTTCGGGGAAATTGTTACATCGTTTTGGCGAAACCCAAGGGGGGGAAACGAAATGGAAAGGGATTGTGATTTCCGCTCGTTCTGGGACGCCAGTGAAAGCGATTTCGGGGGGGCGAGTGATTTTAGCTGATTGGTTACGAGGCTATGGTCAAGTGGTGATTGTCGATCATGGTAAAGGCTATTTATCGTTGTATGGATTTAACCAAGCGATATTCGTGAAAGTCGGCACATTGGTTAATGCGGGTCAAAAAATTGCCGAAGTGGGTAACAGTGGCGGTCAAGCCAGTTCGGGACTGTATTTTGGGATTACCCAAAAAGGCGTGCCAAAAAATCCGTTAACTTGGTTGAGATAATCGTACGATGGGATTACGCAAAATGGAATTACACAAAATTTTGCTTTTTAGTACCGCACTTTTGGGCGGTATTGTCCAAGCACAACCAGCTAAATTGGCCATTGTGATTGATGATGTGGGTTATCACCAGAAAGAAGATGCCGCCGTTTTTGCTATGCCAACACAAATTTCTGTGGCGATTATTCCTGTGGCACCTTATGCCAGTCAGCGTAATCAACAAGCCCATGCACAAGGGCGAGATGTGTTAATCCACATGCCAATGCAACCTAAAGCGAATTTAAAAATTGAAGAGGGCGGTTTACTGTTAGGCATGTCGCAAGCTGAAGTCGTAAAACATGTACAACAGGCGAAAAATAAGGTGTCTTATGCCATTGGCATGAATAATCATATGGGCAGTGCAGCCACTTCCGATCCCACTTTGATGACCTTTTTGATGCAAGAATTGGCAAAACAGCATTTATTCTTTTTGGATAGTCGAACTATCGGCAGTAGTGTGGCGAGCAAGGTTGCTAAACAACAAGGCGTGAAAGCCCTCGACCGTCATTTGTTTCTTGATGATAGTGATGTGCTTGCTGATGTGCAACGTCAATTTCAACAATCTCTCGCTTATGCACGTAAACATGGCACAGCTATTGTGATTGGTCATCCACGTAAAAATACCATAGCGGTGTTGCAAGCGGGTTTGGCGAAGTTGCCTGACGATATTCAATTAGTCAGTATGGGCAGTTTGTGGCGTGAGGAGAAAGTCGTACCACCAAAACCGTTTATTTTATTGTTTAGTGATTTGCCTGCACCGACCAATATGGCGCCTTATCAACCCGTCCCCACCTTGCGAGGGATACCAGAATAAAGCGCATATAAAAACGCTTTGCCTCTTCAAAGAAAGCAAAGCGTTGCATGGCGTTTTGTTATTGAGCCTGTTTTAATCGATAGGCCACCAAATCTTCAATGGTCAACACGGGGTAGCCAAATTTCTGGGCGAATGCCACGATTTCAGGGGTTCTTGCCATGGTGCCGTCGTCGTTGGTGATTTCACAAATCACGGCGGCCGGTTTGTAGCCCGCTAATACCGCTAAATCCACCGACGCCTCGGTATGGCCACGACGTTTTAATACGCCACCGTCTACCGCACGCAATGGGAAAACATGGCCTGGGCGGTGTAAATCTGCGGGTTTGGCCCCCTCTGCCACAGCGGCTTTAATGGTGGTAACACGATCGGCTGCAGATACGCCCGTGGAGACGCCTTGCGCAGCCTCAATAGTGACTGTAAAAGCAGTTTTATTCACGCTAGTGTTGTTTTGTACCATTGGGGGTAAATCCAACTGCTGACAGCGTTCATCGGTGATACATAAACATACAATACCGCTGCCGTAGCGAATCAATTTCGCCATTTGTTCCGTGTTGATGGTTTCGGCTGGGAAAATTAAATCGCCCTCATTTTCACGATCTTCATCGTCTAAAACTAACACGCCGTTGCCTTGTTTAAAGGCATTTAAGGCGTTAATGACACGTTGTTCTGCGGTGCCAAAAGGGGATAATAATGACTGATTCATAGTAAATTCCTTAAAAAATGCAAATATAAGTTACCAGAATCAGGGCGTAAGAAATGACAAAAACAAGTTCTGAAAAGAACCTGTTACTCTCTTTCATCCAGACTATACTGTTGGCTTTGGAATCACACCAAATCTGCTGACTTCTCGTTAAACAAGAACGCTCGCGGGCTGTACCGCCAGTAGGGAATTTCACCCTGCCCTGAGAATGCGGGGTAAGTATAGCACCAGTTTAATTTGATTGCTATTTGTAAAAAAGGTTTTTATTCCTGCCCGATATTGCATACAATAGACAAAACAAGACAAATTAACACCGCAGTTTGTGGATTTGAATAACAAAAGTGCGGTGATTTTTTAAGGATTTTCCAATGAGTGACGATTATTCCTATCTCCAACAAAAACGTAAGCAGTTGAATTTACAAGTCAATGAACTTTGTGAAAAAGCCAATATTTCCAGAGCTTATTTTAATCAGTTGGTCTCGGGCAAAATTAAAAATCCGAGTGCGGTAAAATTAGCGGCACTGCATAAAGCCTTAAAAATTGCCAATGCACCTGAGCCTAAGCGAGTAGGCGTGATTTTCGGTAAGTTTTACCCTGTGCATACGGGCCACATTAATATGATTTTTGAGGCCTTTAGTAAAGTGGATGAACTGCACGTGATTGTATGTAGCGACACGGAACGGGATCTCAAGCTGTTTTATGACAGCAAAATGAAACGCATGCCGACGGTGCAAGACCGCTTGCGTTGGATGCAACAAATCTTTAAATATCATAAGGATCAGATTTTTATTCACCATTTATTGGAAGATGGCATTCCAAGTTATCCGAATGGCTGGGCGGGCTGGTCGGGTGCCGTGAAAGCCTTGTTTAAAGAAAAAAATGTCAATCCGACCGTGGTGTTTAGCAGCGAGATCCAAGATAAAGCGCCTTATGAAAAATACTTGAATTTGGACGTGGTGTTGGTGGATCCTGACCGCAAATTCTTTAATGTATCGGCAACCAAAATTCGCAATAATCCGTTCCATTATTGGAAATTTATTCCGAAAGAAGTACGTCCATTTTTCGCTAAAACCATTGCCATTTTAGGGGGCGAAAGTAGCGGTAAAACCGTGTTGGTGAATAAATTAGCAGCGGTATTTAACACCACGTCAGCGTGGGAATACGGACGGGAATTTGTGTTTGAACAGCTCGGTGGTGATGAGCAAGCCATGCAATATTCCGATTATCCGCAAATGGCGCTCGGACATCAACGTTATATTGATTATGCCTTGCGCCATGCGCACAAAGTGGCCTTTATCGATACGGATTTTATTACCACGCAAGCGTTTTGTATTCAATACGAGGGCAAAGCGCATCCGTTTTTAGATTCCATGATTAAAGAATATCCTTTTGATGTGACAATCTTATTGAATAACAACACAAAATGGGTAGATGATGGTTTGCGGAGTTTGGGCTCAAATAAAGCCCGTCAGCGTTTCCAACAATTACTGAAAAAATTGTTAGATAAATATAAAGTGCCTTATATTGAAATTGAGTCACCGAGTTATTTGGCGCGTTATAATCAGGCCAAAGCCATTGTGGAAAAAATCCTCAATGATGAAGAAATTACAGAATTGACCCACGACCACAGTCTTTTCACGGAAACAGAGGAAGAATGATTTTATTTGCTGGCGATCCCCACGGTAGTTATGAACACCTGTACCCTTTTGTGCAGGCTCGTTCGGATATTAGCCTAATTATCCTCGGCGATCTGCAACTGACCAGTCCGCAACCCTTAGATGACTTAGCCAAATATTGCGATATTTGGTTTATTCACGGCAACCATGACAGCAAAATCGTGGCGGCCTTTGATGCCATTTGGGGTAGCCATTGGAAAGAACGTAATTTACATGGTCAAGTGGTAGAAATTGAGGGCAAACGGATTGCTGGTTTGGGCGGTGTGTTTCGGGGGCAAATTTGGATGCCACCGAGTAAGCCGGTTTTTTTCGACCCGATTCATTATTGTCAATATTGTCCACCTGAGGGGTTATGGCGCAACGGTATTCCACTGCGTCATCGGGTGTCGATTTTTCCCTCTGATATTGAAACCCTTGAAACCCAACAAGCGGATATTCTGATTTGCCACGAGGCCCCGAAACCTCACCCCTTAGGTTTTCGTGTGTTAAATCAGTTGGCGGAAAAAATGGGGGTAAAACAACTGTATCATGGTCATCATCATGAGAATTTTGATTATACCCAATTAAACCGTAAAAATGCCTTTCAAACCATTAATGTGGGTTTCCGTAGCCTGTGTGACTTGGAGGGGAATTATTTATTACAGGGTGTGGATGACCGATAATTGCGCTTATTTTTCCGTTTCTTCTCTACTTGCTTATTTGGTCAGAACCCCTATTTTTTATTGTGTTATCATTAATCCCTATAAAATTAGGGGATATTTTCAACAAAACATCAATTTACCCTCTTAATTTTAATCTAGTCCTTTACAAACTCCTGTTTTTCTGCCATAAAAGAACAGAACATAATACAAAATAACGAGGAGTCGATTATATGCAACACAAATTATTACCATCTTTACTCGCTGGCGCTGTGGCGTTAGCTTTTGCATTTTCTGCCAACGCAGCGAAAGTGCCAGAGGGCGTGGAATTGGCCGCTGCACAAGAAATTACCATTAACAATGGCTCAGAACCGCAAAGTTTTGATCCGCACTTAACGGAAGGGACGCCAGAATCAGGCGTTGCACTACAGTTGTTTGAGGGGTTAACGACGGCTGATTCTGAGGGCAATACGATCCCTGGTGTCTCAGAGTCTTGGGAGCATTCCGATGATTATAAAACTTGGACTTTCCATTTGCGTAAGGATGCAAAATGGTCTAATGGTGATCCTGTTACTGCACAAGATTTTGTGTTCTCTTGGCAGCGTTTAGTCACCCCAAAAACCGCCTCGCCTTATGCCAGTTTTTTAACCTATATGCAGGTAGCGAATGCACAAGATATTATTGATGGCAAAAAATCTCCTGATACGTTGGGCGTGAAAGCTATTGATGATTTGACCTTTGAAGTGTCTTTGGACAATGCCGTGCCTTATTTAGTTGGCTTAACGTCTCACCAATCCATGTTGCCAGTGCCTAAAAAAGTGATTGAGAAATTTGGCGATAACTGGGTGAAAGAAGAAAATATTGTCGGGAACGGGGCTTATATTCTAACAGATCACGTGATTAATGAAAAAATCGTGTTTGCACGTAACCCGTATTATTGGAATGATAAAGAAACCGTGATCGACAAAGCGACGCTGTTGAGCATTGAAAATCCGACGACGGACGTACAACGTTATCGTGCGGGGGATTTGCAAATAACTAACTATGCCTTGCCGACCGAGCAATTCGCTAAATTGAAAAAAGAATTACCAGACGAGTTATTTATCACCCGAACTTTAGCCACATACAGCTATGAGTTGAATAATAGCAAAGCACCGTTTGATGATGTGCGAGTACGTAAAGCGCTCAATTTGGCGTTAGATCGTAATATTATTACCGACAAAGTTATGGCGCAAGGGCAAACTCCAACTTATGTCTTTACACCAACTTATATTAGCGAGGGTGAGAAAATCCAACAGCCAGCCTATTCAACTAAACCAATGGCAGAACGTAATGCAGAGGCGGTGAAATTGTTAGAAGATGCTGGCTTTAGCAAATCCAATCCATTGAAATTTACGATTCTTTATAACACCAATGAAAACCATAAAAAAGTCGCCATTGCAGCGGCATCTATTTGGAAAGCCAATACGCAAGGGCTCGTTGATGTGAAATTAGAAAACCAAGAATGGAAAACCTATATTGCATCACGTCGTAGTAAAGCCTATGATGTGGCTCGTGCAGGTTGGAATGGTGATTATAATCAAGCCTCTACCTTTGTGAATTATTTCTTATCTAATTCGAGTAATAATACCGCATTTTATCGCAGTGAGAAGTATGATGCCGCAGTGATGGAATCTCGAGCCGCATTAGATGAAAATCAGCGTGCAGATGCCTATGCCAAAGCCGAAGCGATTTTAGCTGAAGAGGCCGCTATTGTGCCGATTTATAACTATGTGAATCCACGTTTGGTGAAAAACTTTGTCAAAGGTTATTCAGGTAAAGATCCACAAGATAGAGTGTTGTTAAGAAATCTTTATATTGTTAAACATTAACATACTTCCCCTGAAATTTTTCAGGGGAATGCCTTTTTCCCAAAGTGGGAATGTACTGGATAATTTGCTATGGGTTGCATCTGATCTATGGGCAAATGTGCGGTGCTTTTTTTATTAATTTTATTATTTTTTGTGGGCTGTCCTTATGTTTAAATTTATTATTAGAAGACTGCTTGAGGCGATTCCGACGTTGTTTCTTCTGATTACGGTCTCTTTTTTCCTGATGCGACTTGCACCGGGTAATCCGTTTACCACTGAAAAAGCCTATCCACCGGAAGTGATGGCGAATATTGAGGCCAAATATCATCTCAATGAGCCGTTACATAAGCAATATTTTTTGTATTTGGAAAATCTTTCTCATGGAGATTTTGGCCCATCTTTTAAATATAAAGATCAAACTGTTAACACTTTAATTGCGTCCGCTTTTCCTGTCTCTATTAAACTCGGGTTAACGGCTTTTGTGTTTGCGGTTACCTTGGGTTTATTGGCTGGCATTGTGGCAGCATTAAATCAAAATAGTCGGTGGGATTATTTGGTGATGAGTTTTGCCATGACAGGGGTGATTATTCCGAGCTTTGTGATTGCACCGTTGTTAGTGCTAGTTTTTGCCATTTATTTAGGTTGGTTGCCTGCTGGTGGTTGGAACGGTGGTACGCTATATTATATGGCATTACCTGTGGTGGCGTTAACCATTGGCTATGTGGCTGGGATTGCACGGATTATGCGTGGCTCCATGATTGAAGTGCTACATTCTCCATTTATTCGTACTGCTAAAGCGAAAGGTTTGCCATTGCGACGGATTATTTTTAAACATGCGTTACGCCCTGCGATTATTCCAGTCGTAACTTATTTAGGACCTGCCTTTGTGGGGATTATCACCGGTTCTATGGTGATTGAGCAAGTATTTGGCTTACCGGGTATCGGGCAATTATTTGTGAATGGTGCGTTAAATCGGGATTATTCTTTGGTGCTAAGTTTAACCATTTTAGTGGGGACGCTTACGATTTTCTTTAATGCCGTGGTAGATATTTTATATGCGGTGATTGATCCAAAATTGCGAGCGTAGGGGACTAATATGTTAAAAATGCAACAAAACAAAGCATTAGCCGAAAAATTGTTGGAGCAATCCAATGCCCTGCCAATGGAAAGTCGCAGTTTGTGGCAAGATACCAAACGCCGTTTTATGGCCAATAAAGCCGCCATGTTTAGTTTGTTTACGCTGGTGCTGATTGTGCTGTTTATTATTTTTGCGCCCATGTTAATGCCCTTTAGCTTTGAAGATACCGACTGGAATATGATGAGTGCCGCCCCTGAGTTTGAATCGGGCCATTATTTAGGTACGGACGGTTCAGGGCGTGATTTGTTAGTGCGGATTGCCGTGGGTGGACGCATTTCCCTGATGGTGGGCATTTTAGGGGCGTTAATCGCGGTGTTAATTGGCACAGTTTATGGCGCAATTTCTGGCTTTTTCGGCAAAACCGTAGATATGCTGATGATGCGTGCCTTGGAAATTCTGAGTTCTTTCCCTTTTATGTTTTTCGTGATCTTGTTGGTGACCTTTTTCGGGAAAAATATTTTACTGATTTTCGTGGCAATCGGCATGATTTCTTGGTTGAACTTAGCACGGATTGTACGTGGACAAACTCTGAGCTTGAAAAATAAGGAATTTATTGAAGCAGCGATTGTGTGTGGCGTGCCACGCCGTAAAGTGATTTTCCGCCACATTGTGCCAAATGTGTTGGGGATTGTGGTGGTGTACGCCTCTTTGGAAGTGCCGTCATTAATTTTATTTGAATCCTTTTTAAGTTTCTTAGGTTTAGGCATTCAAGAGCCAATGAGTAGTTGGGGATCTTTGTTAAATGACGGTGCGGCACAAATGGAAAGCGCCCCTTGGTTATTGATTTTCCCTGCGGCTTTTTTATGTTTAACCCTATTTTGTTTTAACTTTATTGGTGACGGATTGCGTGACGCACTCGATCCGAAAGAGCGATAGGAGTGACAATGAATAATTTGCTTGATGTACAAAATTTATCGGTAAAATTTTCTACCCCAGACGGTGATGTCACAGCCGTAAACGAACTGAATTTCACCTTGCAACAAGGGGAAACCCTTGGCATTGTGGGCGAATCAGGTTCGGGCAAGTCGCAAACGGCGTTTGCCTTAATGGGATTACTCGCCAGCAATGGGAAAACCTTTGGTTCAGCCAAATTTAATGGACAAGAATTATTAACCCTGTCCGAACGTCAGCTGAATGAAATTCGTGCCAGAGATATTGCCATGATTTTCCAAGATCCCATGACATCCCTTAACCCTTATATGAAAGTGGGCGATCAATTAATGGAAGTGTTGCGGATTCACAAAAATATGGATAAACGCACCGCATTTTCTGAATCCGTGAAAATGTTGGATGCGGTGAAAATGCCCGAAGCCAAAAAGCGGATGGTCATGTATCCGCACGAATTTTCAGGCGGGATGCGACAACGGGTGATGATCGCCATGGCGTTATTATGCCGTCCGAAATTATTGATTGCTGATGAACCGACCACGGCGTTAGATGTGACGGTTCAGGCCCAAATTATGACCTTGTTAAACGAACTCAAACGAGAATTTAACACGGCAATTATTATGATCACCCATGATCTTGGCGTGGTAGCAGGGATTTGTGATAAAGTGCTAGTGATGTATGCTGGACGAACTATGGAATATGGCAGTGCGGAGCAGATTTTCTATCAACCAACGCACCCTTACTCTATGGGCTTAATGGAAGCCATTCCGCGTTTGGATAGCCAATCTCACGAGTTAAAAACCATTGCAGGTAATCCGCCAAATTTGCTACGTTTACCGCAAGGCTGTCCGTTTTCGCCACGTTGTCAATATGTGCATGAACAATGTTTAACTGCCCCGAAATTAAGTCAGTGGGCGGATAACCGTTTACGCAACTGTTGGATTGATGCCAAGGAGTTTGTCGCATGACTGAAAAACAACCGATTCTTGAAGTGAACCAACTGTCGGTAAATTTCAAAATTAAAAACAAAAAATCCCTATTTTTTGCCAAACCCTTAACCCTGAAAGCCGTAAACAATGTGTCGTTTCAACTTTATCAAGGCGAAACCTTGGGTGTGGTGGGCGAATCAGGTTGTGGCAAATCTACCCTCGCTCGTGCCATTATTGGCTTGGTAGAATCGTCTGCCGGCGAGATTTTATGGCTAGGTAAAAACCTTGCTCACCAATCGCAAAAGGAATGGAAAGACACCCGTAAAGATATTCAGATGATCTTCCAAGATCCGTTGGCGTCACTGAATCCACGCATGAATATTGGGGAAATTATTGCCGAGCCATTGGAAATTTATCAACCCCATTTATCCAAAGCGGAAGTGAAGCAAAAAGTGCAAGACATGATGATTAAAGTAGGCTTGTTACCGAATGTGATCAACCGTTATCCACACGAATTCTCAGGCGGTCAATGTCAACGTATTGGTATTGCTCGAGCGTTAATTATCGAACCGAAAATTATTATTTGTGATGAACCTGTGTCAGCGTTAGATGTGTCGATTCAGGCACAAGTGGTCAACCTATTGAAATCATTACAAAAGGAAATGGGATTAAGCCTGATCTTTATTGCGCATGATTTATCCATTGTAAAACATATTTCCGACCGTGTATTGGTGATGTATTTAGGCAATGCGGTGGAGTTAGGTACCGATGAACAGGTATTTAATCATACTCAACATCCTTATACGCAAGCCTTAATGTCCGCCGTGCCAATTCCTGATCCGAAGTTGGAACGCAATAAAACCATTCAACTGTTGGAGGGTGATTTGCCGTCGCCGATTAATCCACCGTCAGGTTGTGTATTTCGTACCCGTTGCCCGAAAGTGACGGAGAACTGTGCGAAAGTTACGCCTACGCTGAAAAGAGAAAAAGAGCATTTTGTGGCTTGTTTGAATATATAAGAGATAGCCAAAGGATATAACCCTTTGGCTATTTTTATCAATGGAAAAGTGCGGTGCTTTTTTTCGTTATTTTCTTAATTTAACTAATTCCACCGCATGATCTGCCCCTTTTTTTAGGATCAGATTGGCACGTTCTCTGGTGGGTAATATATTTTCTCTTAAATTTAATCCATTGATATTATCCCAAATGTTACTCGCCGTTTGAATGGCTTCTTGTTCGGACAAGTTGGCGTAATGTTTAAAATAGGAATCTGGATTATTAAACGCACTTTGACGGAGTTTGAGGAAACGATGGATATACCATTCTTTGAGGCGTTCTTCTTCTGCATCTACATAAATAGAAAAATCCACGAAGTCGGACACAAAGGTTTCCGCTTTGGTGCTGATTTGCAAGACGTTAAGTCCCTCTAAAATCAGAATATCGGGTTGATCAATGGTCATGAACTGATCGGGAATGATGTCGTAAGTGATATGTGAATAAATCGGGACAGTGATATTGTGTTTGCCAGATTTTAGATCCGCCAGAAATTGGAGGAGTTTTGGGGTGTCGTAGGAAATCGGAAAGCCTTTTTTATCTAAAATATGCTTTTCTTTTAGGATATTAAGGGGGTATAAAAAGCCATCCGTGGTGATAAGATCGACTTTGCGTTCATCTGGCCAGTGGCTGAGTAAGGATTGAATAATTCGGGCTGAAGTGCTTTTTCCTCCCGCAACGCTCCCCGCAATACTGATAATGTAAGGTACGTTGGGCGCTTGTACGCCGAGAAAACGGTTTAATACGGTTTGGCGATGGATATTTTCTTCAATGTAATAGTTTAGCAGACGCACCAAAGGCAAATAAATCGTGCTGACCTCGTCTAAAGACAATTCTTCATTAAACGCTAATAAGGGTTTTAAATCTTGTTCGGTCAATTTTAAAGGCACCGCTTTTCGTAGCTCGGCCCATTGTTCACGCTGAAAGGTTAAAAACGGGCTCAATGATTCCGTTATAGGAGAAATTACATCCGTCACAATAATATCTTTAATTTGGTAGAAGAATAATAGGGTGAAATATACCTTAATTCGTGATCGTTTTGCAGAAATTTTTCCAAGAATGTTGAGATTTAAGGAAAATTTCTATTATTCTGCTTGTTTATTAGTCGAATAAGTGTAATTTTTTATTTTTTTGATAAAAAATACTTGTCAGGGCGTAAAATTTCCCTATAATACGCACCACTTGCTTACGAATGCCGACTTAGCTCAGTAGGTAGAGCAACTGACTTGTAATCAGTAGGTCATCAGTTCGATTCCGATAGTCGGCACCATTCTTCGTAAACAGGCAATTCATTTAGTGGAGGGGTTCCCGAGCGGCCAAAGGGGGCAGACTGTAAATCTGTTGGCTCAGCCTTCGAAGGTTCGAATCCTTCTCCCTCCACCACTTTCAATGAATTTGTTTGATGGACAGATGAATTTAGGACTGCGGGCATCGTATAATGGCTATTACCCTAGCCTTCCAAGCTAGAGATGCGGGTTCGATTCCCGCTGCCCGCTCCAAGTAAGCGCTGATATAGCTCAGTTGGTAGAGCGCACCCTTGGTAAGGGTGAGGTCGGCGGTTCAAATCCGCCTATCAGCACCACTTCTTAATTTCAACTTCCTTTGATATAAACCGAATTTTAGTTACATTAGGTTAATGTGGTGTTATTGTACCATCAATAACCGTGTTTTTTAGAGGGACTTCTTAACATGTCTAAAGAAAAATTTGAACGTACAAAACCGCACGTTAACGTGGGTACAATCGGCCACGTTGACCATGGTAAAACAACTTTAACAGCAGCAATTACCACTGTATTAGCAAAAAAATACGGTGGTTCAGCTCGTGCATTCGACCAAATCGATAACGCACCAGAAGAAAAAGCACGTGGTATCACCATCAACACTTCACACGTTGAATACGATACTCCAACTCGTCACTACGCACACGTTGACTGTCCGGGACACGCCGACTATGTAAAAAACATGATTACAGGTGCGGCACAAATGGACGGTGCAATCTTAGTCGTTGCAGCAACTGATGGCCCAATGCCACAAACTCGTGAGCACATCTTATTAGGTCGCCAAGTAGGTGTGCCATACATCATCGTATTCTTAAACAAATGCGACATGGTAGATGACGAAGAGTTATTAGAATTAGTGGAAATGGAAGTACGTGAACTTCTTTCACAATACGATTTCCCAGGCGACGATACCCCAATCGTACGTGGTTCTGCCTTAAAAGCCCTTGAAGGCGAAGCAGAATGGGAAGAAAAAATCGTTGAGTTAGCGAACCACTTAGATACTTACATCCCAGAACCTGAGCGTGCGATTGACCAACCGTTCTTATTACCAATTGAAGACGTGTTCTCAATCTCTGGTCGTGGTACCGTTGTTACTGGTCGTGTTGAACGTGGTATCGTACGTACTGGTGATGAAGTTGAAATCGTGGGTATCAAAGATACAGCGAAAACAACCGTAACAGGTGTTGAAATGTTCCGTAAATTACTTGACGAAGGTCGTGCAGGTGAAAACATCGGTGCATTATTACGTGGTACTAAACGTGAAGAAATCGAACGTGGTCAAGTGCTTGCTAAACCAGGTTCAATCACCCCACACACCGACTTTGAATCAGAAGTTTACGTATTATCAAAAGAAGAAGGCGGACGTCACACTCCATTCTTCAAAGGTTACCGTCCACAGTTCTACTTCCGTACAACTGACGTAACAGGTACAATCGAATTACCAGAAGGCGTGGAAATGGTTATGCCAGGCGATAACATCAAAATGACTGTGAGCTTAATCCACCCAATCGCGATGGACCAAGGTTTACGTTTCGCTATCCGTGAGGGTGGCCGTACCGTAGGTGCTGGTGTGGTAGCAAAAATTGTTAAATAATTAACGATTTCAGCAAGATTTTAGGGGTGTATTGAATACGCCCCTTTTTTGTACCCCGCACTGGCGTACGGGGTTAAGCCAATAACGATGCTCAGCATCTTTTAGGCATAGTAGACAAAATAGTTGGTAAAAAACAGGTTAAAGCCTTATAGTAATTGGCTTTAACCTAATTTTTTGAAATATGA